>NZ_MEFH01000071.1:0-37987 GCF_001725095.1 Sphingopyxis sp. SCN 67-31
CGAATCGCGATTGTCCGATGCGCTGCATGCGGCGCTGACGCAGCGCTTCGTCGACCGGCGGCTGGCGCTGCTGATCCGCGACGCCGGCCAGCGCCACGCCGCGCTGCCGGTCGCGGTTGGCGCCGACGGCACCGTCGCGGTCGACGGCGAAGCGCTGGGAACGCTGAACGGCTTCAGTTTCAAGGTCGACCCTGTCGCGCGCGCGAGCGACCACCGGCTGCTGCTCGCCGCCGCGGACAAGCATCTGCGCGGCGAGTTGGCGCGGCGCGCCGCGGCGCTGGCCGAGAGCGACGGCGGCGCGCTGGCGCTGGTCGGCGACGCGGGCGCGCCGCCGCGCCTCGCATGGCACGGCCAGACCATCGCGACGTTGGCGCGGGGAACGACGCTGGTGCAGCCGGCGATCCTTCTCGATGCGGCGCTGCGCCGGCTCGATCCGCCGCAGGTGCAGGCGATCGCCGAGCGGCTCCAGCGCTTCGTCGCCGAACAGATCGCACGCCACGCCGCGCCGCTCGCCGCGATGGGCGCGGCGGCGGGCGACCTCTTCACCCCGCCGCGGGTGCGCGCGCTGCTCGCGGCGCTGGTCGACGGCGGCGGCACGGCGCCGCGCGCTGCTGTCGAGGACCAGCTCGCGGCGATGACCGCGGACGAGCGGCCGCTGCTCCGCCGGCTCGGCCTCACCATCGGGTCGCTCGACCTGTTCCACCCGCAGCTCCTCAAGCCCGAGGCGGTGCGCTGGCGCGCCGCGCTGCTCGCCGCGCAGCAGGGCACGGCGATGCCCGCGCTGCCGCCGCACGGCGCGGTGCTGCAAAAGGGCGGCGACGAAGCGGGGCTGGCGGTGGCGGGCTTCCGCCGCTGCGCTTCGGGCTGGCTGCGCATCGACATGGCCGAGAAGCTGGCGCGGCAGGCGCATGCCGCGCGGATGCAGGCCGCCACGCCGCCGAGCGCGCCGGTCGCGGGTGGCGATCCGCATCACGCCGCGCAGCAGGAGGCGGGCGAAGAGAGCGAAGGCGATGGCGAAGGCGCCGCCGCCGCGCTGCCGCCGGGGTTTGCGATCGATCCGGCGCTCGCCACCTCGCTCGGCCTTGACGAGGAGGCACGGCGCGCGCTGCTCCAGAGTTTCGGCTTCCGCCCCGTCGGCGATCCCGCGCTTCAGCGCTGGCGCTGGGCGGGGCTCAAGCGCGCCGACAGGCGCCAGCGCCGCAAGCCGGAGCACCGCAAGCCGGAAAGGAAGGGCGCCCCGCAGCGGCAGGCCGGCGAAGCCGCGAAGGGGCGGCCACCCCGCCCCGCCAAGAAGGGACCGCGCCCGAAACCGGGGCAGGAAGCGCCGCGCACCCCGCGCCCCGAGCGGGCGCCGCGGCGCGGCCCGTCGCCGCACAGCCCCTTCGCGGGCCTCGCCGCGCTGCTGGCCGAGGGGCGCAAAGACTGATGGCGAGTCCGGGCGCCGCGGGCAGCATCCGGCTCGACAAGCTGCTCTGGTATCTGCGCTTCGCCCGCTCACGCAGCATCGCGCAGGCGATGGTCGCGGCAGGGCATATCCGCCTCGACGGCCGACGCGTCACCCGCGCCTCGGCCGCCGTCCATGCCGGCGCGACGCTGGTGCTGCCGGTGGGCGAGCGGATCGAGGTGATCCGGCTGCTGACCGTGCCGTCGCGGCGCGGCCCGGCCCCCGAAGCGCAATCCTGCTATGTCCGGCTGGAGGACAGGGGTTCGTCCGCCGCGAGCTGAACGGTCGGCGCCTCCCAGGAAGCACCGCGCGCGGCCGCCGATCGAGTGAGAGTGATTCGCAACTGTCGTCAGGCGTTGACGCGCCGCCGCCGCGCGGCATAGAGGCGAGGAATCGTTGCAGTCGAACGGCGCGCGCCGCGCCGCGATAAGGGAGCCGTTACCCATGACCTACGTCGTCACCGACGCTTGCATCCGTTGCAAATACATGGATTGCGTCGAGGTCTGTCCGGTCGACTGTTTCTACGAGGGCGAGAATATGCTCGTCATCAACCCGAACGAGTGCATCGACTGCGGCGTCTGCGAACCCGAATGTCCGGCCGAAGCGATCCTGCCCGATACCGAAAACGGCCTCGAACAGTGGCTGGAGCTCAACGCCAAGTTCAGCGCCGACTGGCCGAACATCACGACTAAGAAGGAAAGCCCCGCCGACGCCGACGAATGGAAGGGTGTCGACGGCAAGTTCGACAAATTCTTCTCGCCCGAGCCCGGCGAAGGCGACTGATTCGCACAGCGAAAAGACGAAGGAAGCGGGGCGGGCCACTCCCGCCCCTTTCTTTTTTGGCGGAGCAGCAGACGGCGGCTCATGTCGGCCGGTGGGCGACATTCTTCTCCCCTCCCGCTTGCGGGAGGGGAAACCAGTCCACCTTTTGCACGTTCATTCCACAGCCTGAGGTCGCCCCTCACATTCCCCCGATCCCAAACCGGCCGGCGCGATTGCCCTCTTGAAACCCTTCGCCTTGCCGCCGATGTAGGGACGCGGAGGGGTCAGCCCGCCGGTCCTCGGCGCGGCATCCCGGAAACATAGGATAGATTCGCATGATCGACCCGCTCGCCGCCCTTGTTCCCGTCGTCGTCGAACAGACGAGCCGCGGCGAACGCAGCTTCGACATCTTCTCCCGCCTGCTGCGCGAACGGATCGTCTTCGTCACCGGCGAGGTCGAGGACAATATGGCCTCGCTGATCGTCGCCCAGCTGCTGTTCCTCGAATCGGAAAATCCGAAGAAGGACATCTTCATGTACATCAACTCGCCGGGCGGGGTCGTCACGGCGGGCATGGCGATCCACGACACGATGCAATATATCCGCCCGCGCGTCGGCACCGTGTGCATCGGCCAGGCGGCGTCGATGGGCAGCTTCCTGCTCGCCGCGGGCGAGCCGGGCATGCGCGTCGCGCTGTCGAACGCACGCATCATGGTCCACCAGCCGTCGGGCGGCGCGCGCGGCATGGCGTCGGACATCGAGATCCAGGCCAAGGAAATCCTGCGCATCCGCAAGCGGATGAACGACCTCTACTCGCAATATACGGGCAAGCCGCTCAAGGACATCGAGAAGGCGATGGACCGCGACACCTTCCTCGAGGCCGAGGAAGCGAAGGCGTTCGGGCTCGTCGACCATGTCTACGACCGCCGCCCGGCGATGCCCGGCGACGAAGCGGCGAAGGATGTGAGTGAAGGGCCGACGCCCTGATCCGGAGCCTGATCCATCCCTTTGCCACCCCGGACTCGGTCCGGCACGACGAAGAGAGTGACATTCCGGTAACCGCATTTCTTGACGCCCGCTTGGCACCGCGATGCTAGGCGGAACATTGAACCCGCGTCACCCAATTGCCATATTGTAATTGGGTGGCCGCGGGCTAGGATAAGGACGGCAGCGCGCCTTTTGCGCCCGCCAGAGGAAGTTTTATGACCAAATTGAGCGGCTCGGACAGCAAGAGCACTCTCTACTGCTCCTTCTGCGGCAAGTCGCAGCATGAAGTCCGCAAGCTGATCGCCGGCCCCACGGTGTTCATCTGCGACGAATGCGTCGAACTGTGCAACGACATCATCCGCGAGGAGATCAAGGGCGGAGTCGCCGCGCGCAAGGACGGCGCGGTGCCGACGCCGCTGGAGATCTGCCAGCATCTCGACAATTATGTCATCGGCCAGAACACGGCCAAGCGCGTGCTGTCGGTCGCGGTGCACAACCATTACAAGCGCCTCGCGAACAGCGGCCGCGGCGACGATGTCGAACTGGCGAAGTCGAACATCCTGCTCGTCGGCCCGACCGGCAGCGGCAAGACGCTGCTCGCGCAGACGCTCGCGCGCTTCCTCGACGTGCCCTTCACCATGGCCGACGCGACGACGCTGACCGAGGCGGGCTATGTCGGCGAGGATGTCGAGAACATCATCCTCAAGCTGCTCCAGGCGTCGGACTACAACGTCGAAAAGGCGCAGCGCGGCATCGTCTATATCGACGAGATCGACAAGATCAGCCGCAAGGCCGAAAATCCGTCGATCACCCGCGACGTGTCGGGCGAGGGCGTGCAGCAGGCGCTGCTCAAGCTGATGGAAGGCACGACCGCGAGCGTCCCGCCGCAGGGCGGCCGCAAGCATCCGCAGCAGGAATTCCTGCAGGTCGACACGACCAACATCCTGTTCATCGCGGGCGGCGCCTTCGCCGGCCTCGAAAAGATCATCGGCGACCGCCTGCAGGGCAAGTCGATCGGCTTCGGCGCGCATGTCGCCGGCCCCGACGAACGCCGCGCGGGCGAGGTGCTCAAGCAGATCGAGCCGGCCGACCTCCTCAAGTTCGGCCTGATCCCCGAATTCGTCGGCCGCCTGCCGGTCATCGCGACGCTCGAGGACCTCGACGTCGATGCGCTGGTCAAGATTCTCGGCGAGCCCAAGAACGCGCTGGTCAAGCAGTACAAGAAGCTGTTCGACCTGGAGGAGGTCGGCCTGACCTTCACCGACGACGCGCTCGTCGCGATCGCGAAGAAGGCGATCGAGCGCAAGACGGGCGCGCGCGGGCTGCGCTCGATCGTCGAGGCGATCCTGCTCGACACGATGTTCGACCTGCCCGATCTGACCGACGTGGTCGAGATCGTCGTCGACAAGGATGTCGTCGAGGGCCGCAAGCAGCCGGTCCGAGTCTACGCCGACAAGGCGAAGGAAGCCGGCGACGCCGCCTGAGTCGCGGCGGCCAACTGGTTGCACCGCGAAACCATGTTGCATTGCAGCAACAGTTGTCGGAAAAAATGCCGCCGCGCCTGATCGCCGATCGGGCGCGGTGACGGAAAACCGGCCTTTTCCCTGACCATCCCCGACGGTTCACCGCTGTCGGCTTGCACTGTTATATTTGCTGTCACAATCGTGCCACATGCGGGCTTCAGGGGCGCTCGCAGGTTCGGCGCGCCCCATATTGCGCGCCTGCCGCAGCTACCAACTAGGGGACGTCCTGACATGAAACTTCGCTATTCGATCGCCGCAAGCCTGATGGCCATCAGCGCGGCCACCGTAATCGCGGCACCCGCCCAGGCCCAGCAAACGACATCTGCGGTCCGCGGCACCGTGGTGTCGGCTACGGGCCCGGTTGCCGGCGCCGATGTGACGGTGACGCACGTTCCGTCGGGGACGACGCAGCGCACCACCACCGATGGCAGCGGCAATTTCTCCGCCAACGGCCTTCGCGTGGGCGGCCCCTTCACGGTCGAGATTTCGGCCGGCGGCTTCGAACCGGTCCAGGTTACCGACCTGTTTCTCGAGGCCGGACAGCCGTTCCGCCTGCCGATCGAAATGCAGGAAGAGGCGATCGTCGTCACGGCGTCCGCCCTGCGCGGAACTGTCGCGACCTCGAACGGCCCGGTCACGGCGCTCGACCGCACGGCGATCGAAGGTGCGGCATCGCTCAACCGCGATATCCGCGACCTCGCGCGTCGCGACCCGCTCGTCAGCCTCGACCTGACCAACAGCCGCGCGATCGAGGTTGCGGGCAACAATGGTCGTCTCAACCGTTTCTCGGTCGATGGCGTGCAGTTCAGCGACGACTTCGGTCTCAACAACGGCGGTCTGCCGACCGCGCGCGGCCCCGTCCCCTTCGACGCGATCGAGCAGTTCTCGGTCAAGGTTGCCCCTTACGACATCGCCGAGGGCGATTTCCAGGGCGGCGCCGTCAACGTCGTGCTGCGGTCCGGCGGCAATCGGTTCCATGGCGGAGCCTTCTTCTCCTACACCGACGACAACCTCACCGGCAGCCGCAGCCGCGGCAACAACGTCACGCTCGACTTCGACAGCAAGCAATATGGCGGCTATCTGAGCGGGCCAATCATCAAGGACAAGCTGTTCTTCATGCTTGCCTATGAACGGACCAAGGAAAGCGACCCGTTCGACGATGGTTTCGGGCCCGGCTTTGCCAATCAGATTCCCGGTCTGACACAGGCGGTTGTCGACCTGGTCAGCCAGACGGCGCAGTCGCGTTACGGCTATGACACGCTGGGATTGTCGCCCAACGCGGTCGAATCGGACGAAAAGCTGATCGGCAAGCTCGACTGGAACATCAATGACAAGCACCGCGCCTCGCTGACCTATATCCGCAATGTCGGAACTCAGCAGTCGCAGCAGAACACCTTCACCAACCCGCCCTATTCGCTGGGCTTCCAGTCGAACGGCTACGAACTGGGCGAAGAAGTCAACACCGGCATCTTCGAACTGAACTCCAACTGGTCGAGCCGGTTCTCGACCCAGGTGCGCGTTTCCTACCGGGACTACAACCGGTCGCAGACGCCGTTCGGCAGTCGTGATTTCCCGCAGTTCGACGTCTGCACCGACGCCGTTTCGGGCGGATCGTCGTCGACGAGCTGCACCGGCACCAGCCTGGTGTTCGGACCCGATATCAGCCGTCATTCCAATGCGCTGAACACCGAAAATCTGTCGGTCGACTTCACCGCTCGGCTCGATGCGGGCGATCATGCGCTCCGTTTCCTCGCAGGCTATACCGACGTCACGGTATTCAATCTGTTCCTTCAGCGTTCGCTCGGCCATTTCTATTTCGACAGCATCGCCGATTTCCTGGCCGGCAATGTGTCGCGGCTGCGCTACGGCAACGCGGTTCCCAGCCTCGATCCGGACGACGCAGCGGCCCAGTTCGGCACGCAGAACTACACGATCGGCCTGCAGGACGACTGGCAGATCACACCCGATCTGACGCTGTCGGCAGGTGTGCGCTATGATCTGTTCGGCAATGACGCGCGTCCGCCGCTCAATCCGAACTTCCTCGCCCGCTACGGATATCACAATCGCGAGACGTTCAACGGGCGCAGCGTCGTGCAGCCGCGTGTCGGCTTCAACTGGAAACCGTCGGACCGCCTGATCGTTCGCGGCGGCGTCGGCATTTTTGCCGGCGGCACCCCCGACGTTTATCTCTCCAACGTCTTCTCCAATACCGGACAGTTGACCAACTCGATTGACATCCGGCCTTCCAATTGCGCGACATCGGCCACGTGCGACGCCCTGACGGGCATCACCAGCGGCGCGATCACGCAAAGCGTGAAGGACTATCTCGCCACCAACATCGGATCGCTGGCCGCCGCGCAGACCGACAATATCGACCCGAATCTGAAGCTGGCCCGAAAGCTCAAGACCTCGCTGCAGGTCGATTATGAAGCCGACCTCGGCACGCTGGGCGATGGCTGGCTGTTCGGCGCCCAGTTCCTGTACGACAAGAACATCTACGGCTATCAGTGGACCGACCTGCGTTCGGTCCCGACCGGAGCGGTTCTTCCCGACGGGCGCCCGGCCTATGGTCCCTTTGGCGGCAGCGCGACGACGAATCGCGACCTGCAACTCACCAACAGCAAGAAGGGGCGCGGTTATTTCGCCACGGCCCGCTTTGCCAAGAGCTGGGACTTCGGCCTGTCGATCGACGGCAGCTATACCTATTCGAACGTCAAGGATGTCGCGGCGATGACCTCGTCGACCTCGTCGTCGAACTATGGTAACAACATCTTCGTCGACCCGAACTTCGCCGCTTATGGCCGATCGCTCTACGAGTTCCGTCATCAGTGGAAATTCGGCTTTGATTTCAAGCGCGAATTCTTTGGCGACAATGAAACGCGCTTCAGCCTGTTCGGCGAATATCGCTCGGGCCGTCCGTACAGCGTGACAATGCTCGACAACAGCGGCGGCCGCGGCGCGGTCTTTGGCACCGTCGGCAATCTGGGAAGCATGGCGCTGTATGTTCCCAACCTGAACGACACCAGCAAGGTCGACTTCGACACGCCGGCGAGCGAGGCGAATTTCAACGCGCTGGTTTCGGCATTGGGCCTCGAAAAATATCGTGGCCGAATCGTGCCGAAGAACAGCCAGCGTTCGCCCGATTTCTTCAAGGTCGACCTGCACGTTAGCCAGGAAATCCCGGCTCTGGTCGGTAACGCCAAGTTCAAGCTGTTCGCCGATGTCGAAAATGTGCTGAACCTGATCGACAGCGACTGGGGCGCGCTACGCCAGGTGTCCTTCCCCTATGCGGCGTCTCTGGTCGAGGTGAGCTGCATCACGGATGGCGCCAACGCCTGCGCCAAATATCTCTATAGCGAAGTCGAAGCGCCCAACACGACGCTGGTCACGCGCCAGTCGCTTTATGGCGTCCGCGTCGGCGTGAAGGTCAACTTCTGATCCTTCGCCTCGAACGGAACAACAATGCGGCGCGGGAGGAAACTCCCGCGCCGTTTTCGTTGCAGAATGGGAAAACTCGTCGGAAGACCGGTCAATCGGTCGCGATGCGGCGGGCGGTGTCGGCGACCAGCGCGATCATGTTGGGAACGCCCTGGGTGCGGTTCGATGAGAGTTGGCGCGTCAGGTCGAAGGGGGCGAGACGGCCCGCGATGTCCATCGCCGCGACCTCGGCGGCCGGCCGGTCCTGCACCGCGGCGAGGACGAGCGCGACGATGCCCTTGGTGATCGCCGCGTTGCTGTCCGCGAGGAAATGCAGCCGTCCGTCGTCGCGCGGGACCGGATAGACCCAGACGCTCGCGCTGCACCCGCGCACCAGCGTCGCATCGGTCTTGAGTGCATCGGGCATCGGTTCGAGGGTGCGGCCGAGGTCGATCAGCAGGCGATAGCGGTCGTCGCTGTCAAGGAAATCATATTCTTCGAAAATGTCGTCGAGGCTGCGCATGGTGCGCCAGTGACAGATTCGGGGTGCGGATGGAAGGGGCTCCGCCCCCTCTTTTGCCGCCCCCGCCCGCGCGGGGACGACCTTTCCTTTTACAGGTCGACCCCCGCGGCGATCGCCTCGAGCTTGCGCAGCCGTTCCTTGAGGTCGGCGATCTCGATCCGCGAGCCGGCGTGCGGCACGGCGGGATCATGCGCCGCCGACCGGCCGGCGGCAAGTTCCTCGCGCTTGAGGTCGATCCAGTCGCGCCAGCCGCGCAGCGCCGCGAGGCTGACGATGCCGAGCGCGGTCAGGGCAACCGCCGCGGTCACGAGGTTGGCGGCGAGATCGGAAGCAATGGTGGCCATGGTTCGGCTCCTTCTCTTCGTCCCGTTCAGGGATGCGAACGGTCGCGCAGCTTCTCGATCTCCTCGTCGAGGCTGGCGGCGCGGTTGGTGTCGGTGGCGATGCGTTCGAGGACCTGGATCCGCTCCTTGAGCTGGCGGATCTCGGCCTGGAGCGCCCTGGTTTCGGCATCGTTGCCGGCAGCGATATATTCGGCTCCATGGGAATCACGGCGCACGCCATATTTCGCGCGGAGGATGCTGCCGATGGTCACGATCAGAACGATGCCGATCACCATTTCAAAGGGGTTCATGGGGGAGGTTCCTTTCGCCTGTCGGTCTGGTTGTCGGTCCGGCCGTCAATTCAGGGGCGCATCACGCAGCTTGTCGATTTCCTGGGCGACGTCGATGCCTCGGTCGGTGACGATGCGTTCGAGGACGCGCACACGCGCTTCGAGCCGTTCGGTCTGCGCGGCATATTGCGCCGCCTTTTCGGCCGTCATTCCGACTGTTTCTCGATCATCTTCTGCTGGTGCTTGGTCCAGATGAACAGACCACCGACGATGAACGGAGCGAGCGGGATCAGCGCATAAACCATATCTTCCATGTCCGCCTCCTCAGTTCGCCGGGCGCCGCAGCGCCTCGATCTCGTGGCTCAGCCGGTGACCTTCGTCGGTGACGATCCGCTCGACCACTGCGAGCCGGTCCTTGAGCGAGCCGAGCTCGGCGCGGAGCTGGGCGTTTTCCTGGCTCAGCAGCTTGATGCGCTCCATCGCCTCGTCGCCGGTCTTGGGATAGACCGCCTGTCCCCAGGCGCCGTCGAGCGGATAGCCGTTCTTGATCCGCATCCAAGTGGTGACGACCCAGCCGGCGATACCGGCGACGCCGATGATCGCGAGGATCGGGCCGATGGCGTTGATGATACCGAGTTTGTCCATAATTCCTCTCCTCAGCGCAGCCGGTCGATCTGCTCGGCGAGCTGCGCCGCGCGGCCGTTCGCGTCGGTGGCGATGCGTTCGAGCACCGACACCCGCTCCTCCAGCCGCGTGATCTGGGCCGAAAGCTTGGCATTGTCGTCCGTCAGCAGCGCGATTTTTCGATCAGCGTGGGGGTCGGTTCGATGAACCGTGCCGCCCCATTCATTCTCGATCGGATAGCCGTGCCTCGCACGCACCCAAGTGGTGAACATCCATCCGGCGATCGAAAGGCCGATGATCGCGATAACGAAGGCGGGTCCTCCCCAGCTCATGGTCTGTCTCCCTGTTGCCCGGTCCCGCTCAGCGCAGTGCGTCGATCTCGTCGGCGAGGCGGCGGTTGTGGCTGGTATAATATTGTTCGATGTCGGCGAGGCGGCGGTCGATGTCGCGGAAGCGCGAGCGGATGTCGCGCGTCGAGGCGCTGGGGTTCGAGCGCACGCCCTGCCAGAATTTCGCTTCCTCTGCCGAGCCATAGAGCGCAAGCGGTTTGGGCGTTCCCATCCAGGCGACCAGCCAGTAGGCGATCAGCGTCCAGGGGAAGCCGCCCATCAGCGTCAGCAGCACCGCGCCGACCCGGACCCAGAGGACGTCGATTCCGATATAGTCCGCGATCCCCGCACACACGCCGCTCCACTTGGCATGCTGTTTATCGAGATAGAATTTGGTGCGGCTGGCAGACATCTCAGTTCCTCCTGCTCATGTTTTCAAGCTGCGCCAGATCCTCGTCGCTGCGAACCGCGGGGCGGAAGTCGGGATGATCGGCGCTGATGATCCGTTCGACGGTATGCAGACGATTCTCGAGCCGGCGCGCGGTATCGTAGAGTTCGTCGAGCAGCTGCTCATCCTCTCCGGTCAGCGTCTTGGCCTGTTTCCACCGCGTGATGTAGTGGAGGATCAGCCAGGGCAGACCGAGGAAGAGGGTGCCGATGACGATCGGGACGATGATGATCTCTTCCATCGGTCCGGCTCCTTACTGCTTGCCCTGCGCCGCCTTGAGTGCGGCCAGTTCGTCGGCGACCTTGTCGGCGGCCTGCAGTTCGGCGATCTCTTCGTCGAGCGACTTCTTGTAGCCGAGACCCAGCGCCTCGGCGCGGCCTTCGGCCTCGTCGACGCGGCGTTCGAGGATCTCGAAGCGCGAGAAGGCGTCCTGGACGCGATCGCCATTGGTCATCTCGCGCAGGCGATAGCGGTTCTCCGCGCTTTCGAGGCGGTTGACGACGCTCGACTGGCGGGCCCGCGCCTCGCCCAGCTTTTTCTGGAGCTTGGCGATATCGGCTTCATAGCCCTTGAGCGCATCGTCGAGCACCGCGATTTCGCCTTTCAGCCGTTCGGCCATGTCGCCGGCCTTCTGCTTTTCGACGAGCGCGGCGGTGGCGAGGTCCTCGCGGTCCTTCGACAGCGCGAGTTCGGCCTTTTCCTTCCAGCTGTCCTGCAGGCTTTCGAGCTTGGCAATATGGCGGCGCATTTCCTTCTGGTCCGCGATGGTGCGGGCCGCAGAGGCGCGAACCTCGACCAGCGTCTCGTTCATCTCGAAGATGATCTGGCGGATCATCTTTTCGGGATCCTCCGCCCGGTCGAGCAGATCGGTGACGTTGGCGGCGATGATGTCGCGGGTCCGTGAGAAAATACCCATTTTACTACACTCCTGTCGAAACACGTCCGAGCCCTTGGCAGGGCCCCTTTTGAATGCTGGTGCCGGGGCGGGGCAAGGGGGGAGAGAGCCCCGGCACCAGAGCCGGTCAGGCCATGCGGCCGACCGTCGGGGTCGATGCAGCCGCCGCCAGCATCGCGGTCGGGGTTCCGGCGGCGCTGGCGGCGATCCGAGGCTGGTCGAGCACGCCGACGAGAATGGCCAGCGCACCGACCGCGCTGAACGCGAAGGTAGCGGCCTGGGCAAGGGTCGTCTTCATGGATCGAACTTCCTCATTCTGCTGCTCCGGCACGACATGCGCCGGTTCGCCTTATTCTATGCAGAGGGCGTGCCAATTGCCCGAAAGCACCGGAAAAGCGCGCAACTTTACACTGAAATCGCCTTGCAAGCCGATTCCACTTGCCATTCAACGGGAAATTTTGCCAATAGTTGGGAATGGAGCGCGAAACGCAGTTCATCGGGCAATCGGCGGCCTTTCAGGATGCGGTCGACCGCGCGAGCCAGGCGGCGCTGCTCGACCGCCCGGTGCTGGTGATCGGCGAGCGCGGCACCGGCAAGGAACTGATCGCCGAACGCCTGCACCGCCTGTCGGCGCGCTGGGACAAGCCCTATGTGATCCTGAACTGCGCCGCGATGCCTGAGACGCTGATCGAGGCCGAACTGTTCGGTCACGAGGCGGGCGCGTTCACCGGCGCGACGCGCAGCCGCGCGGGCCGTTTCGAGGAAGCCGACGGCGGCACATTGTTCCTCGACGAACTGGCGACGATGTCGATGGCGGCGCAGGAGCGGTTGCTGCGCGCGGTCGAATATGGCGAGATCACGCGCGTCGGCGCGTCACGCCCGGTGCGCGTCGACGTCCGCATCGTCGCGGCGACCAACGAGCATCTGCCCGCGCTGGTAGAGGATAACCGCTTTCGCGCCGACCTGCTCGACCGGCTGTCGTTCGAGGTCATCACCCTGCCCCCGCTGCGCGCGCGCGAGGGCGATATCGAGGTGCTCGCGACCTATTTCGGGCAGCGCATGGCGGCGGTGCTCGGCTGGGAGGAATGGCCGGGCTTCGGCCCGCGCGCGCTCGCGGCGATGGAAGGGCACGACTGGCCGGGCAACGTCCGCGAACTGCGCAACGTCATCGAGCGCGCCATCTATCGCTGGGCCGACGCGACCCGTCCGGTCGACGCGCTGAGCTTCGACCCCTTCGCGAGCCCGTGGCAACCCACGGTGCAGCGCAAAGCCGCGGCGCCCGACGCCTCCGCGCCTTCGGCCGCAGCCAGCGAAGCCGCGCCGGCCGCGCCACCTTCGGGCCCGGTCAGCGACCTGCGCGCCGCGGTCGACGGCTATGAAAGGCAGATCCTCGCCGACACGATGGCGCGCTGCCGCTATAACCAGAAAGTCGCGGCCGAGGCGCTGGGGCTCAGCTACGACCAGATTCGCCATGCGCTGAAGAAGCATGGGCTGAATCAATAACCTCGCCCATTCCTTCGTCATGTCGAATATGTTTCGGCATCCATGGTTCCGACGATGGGCCCTGAAACGGCTTGGCCTGTAAGCCCTTCAGCTTGTTCCCCGGCGAAAGCCGGGTCCAGATGGCGTCGTGCTGCCCCGCATGGACCCCGGCTTTCGCCGGGGAACAGCTACGCGTCGGAACGGGAGTAATTGCCAAGCAAGTCCGGGGTGACGATTTCCGGCAGGCTCGGCCTCCTATTGCGGCAATTGCCGCTCCAGCGCCTCGACCACCGCATCCTGCGTCGCCGCCATGTCGGCGAGGCGGTCGCGCAGCGCATAGATGTCGGGCAGACCGTCGATGTCCTCTGCGACGCTGCGGTCGAGATAGAGCCGGTCGATGTCGGCGAGCGCGCCGGTGAGCGGCGCGCGGGTCGCCTGGAGGCGCGAGATCGCCTGCTGCGCGACGACCCAGCGTTCGCTGGCGACCGCGGCGCCCGAAGCGGCCGAGACGAGCGTCGCGGCGGTGCCGCGTTCGGCGGCGAAGGCTCTCTGCGCGGCGACGGCATCGGCATCCCATCGCGCGAGGCGGCCGGCGAGGTCGGCGGGCAACGGCCCCGGCGGGTCGACGACGACTACGGGTGGCGCGACGTCGAATCGTCCCTCAACCGGCCGCTTGGCCAGCGACGGCGCCCCGTCCCCGCCCGCGGCGGCGCAGGCCGAAAGCGACAGGGCGGCGGCGATCGCCAGTGGACGGGAAAGCGGGATGCGCGTCATCGCCGCCCCTGATATGGGGGCCGGCGCGGGACGGCAAGCCGAATCGGAATGCGCACCCATCGGGATTCCGCGAACGGCGACGAAATCGCCGAAAAGCCCGGAAACATGCGGTTGACAGAAAGCCCCGGTCCCGCTAGTGGCGCGGTCTTTCCCGCATGCCGGAAAGTTCGCCTGCTTCGGCGGGCGGTCGGCAGCGCGGGCGATTTAGTTTTTGATTGGATGGAAGACCATGTTCGCAATCGTGCGCACGGGCGGCAAACAATATCGCGTCGCCGCTGGAGACAAGATCGCCGTCGAGAAGATCGAGGGCGCGGCCGGTGACACCGTGTCGCTGGGCGACATCCTGCTGGCCGGCGACGGCGGCGAGGTGAAGGACGCCAAGGGACTAACCGTCTCTGCCGAGATCATCGCCCAGACGCGCGGCGAGAAGGTCATCGTCTTCAAGAAGCGCCGCCGGCACAATTACCGCCGCCGCAACGGCCACCGCCAGTCGCTGACGCTGCTGCGCATCCTGTCGGTCGGCGAAGCCAAGAAGGCCGCCCCGAAGAAGGAAGCGGCGCCGAAGGAAGACGCCGCCCCGGCCGCCGAAGCCAAGGCTGCGCCCGTCGAGAAGAAGGCTGCAGCGCCGAAGAAGGCCGCCGCGCCCAAGGCCGAAGCCACCGAGAAGAAGCCCGCCGCCAAGAAAGCGGCCCCCAAGAAGGACGCCTGAGCGCGCTCGTCCGCGGCTCGGCAGAAGTAAGGAGCATCAGTCATGGCACATAAGAAGGCAGGCGGTTCGTCGCGCAACGGCCGCGACTCGCAATCCAAGCGCCTTGGCGTGAAGAAGTTCGGCGGTCAGGAAGTGATCGGCGGCAACATCATCGTGCGCCAGCGCGGCACCAAGGTCTATCCGGGCGTCAACGTCGGCATCGGCAAGGACCACACGCTGTTCGCGACCGCGGACGGCCGCGTCCGATTCCACGACGGCAAGCTCGGCCGCAAATATGTGTCGGTCGACTGTATGGCGGACGCCGCCGAATAAGGGACGATCCTGCCGCGGTCGTCCACCAAGGGACGACCCGGGACCGCCCTTTTCCGCCCGACGCGGAAAACCAGGTTCGAAAAGAGGGAGACGGGTCGCCCCGGTCTCCCTTTTTTCTCGCCCTTATTCCGTCGCTTGACGGACGGGCGCGAAAATCGGGCCGATCATCTCCCTCGCACATCGACTGTCGCCAAAGCGTCACCATCTGGCGCCAAGGCGACAGCCAAATGGGAGTGATGAGAATGTTTGCGCGTACCGATAGACTGTTGCTGCGGCCCGGCTGGCTGGAAGATGCCCCGGCGCTCGCCCGTGCGATCGGCGACGAGGCGGTGGTGCGGGGCCTCGCCCGCGCGCCCTGGCCCTATGGCGAAGCGGAGGCTTCAGCCTTCCTCGACCAGCCGACCGCCCCCGACCAGCCGCGCCTCCTGATCTTCGCGCGCACCGGCGCCGCGCCGCGCCTTGTCGGCGGCTGCGGCATCGCGCCCGGCCCCGACGATGGGCTCGAACTCGGGTACTGGATCGCGCGGCCCTATTGGGGGCTTGGTTTCGCGACCGAGGCGGGGCGCCAGCTCGTCCGCATCGCCCATGCGATGAAGCTGCCCAAGCTGACCGCCGGCCATTTCGTCGACAACCCCGCGTCGGGCGCGGTGCTGCGCAAGCTGGGATTTCGGCCGACCGGTCGGGTCGTGCCGCGTCACAGCCTCGCGCGCGGGGGCGAAGCACCCTGCGCGCTGTTCGAGCAGGGCGACGGTGACGGCAGCGATGCCGTCACCCCCATGCGCGGCCGCGTCGGTTTCGACGAGGATTTCCGCGGCGAGCTGCGCCTGATGGCGGCCTGATCCGCCGCCCCCGCCTCAGGGCAGGAAGGGCGCCGTCACCGTGTCGGGCGCGCGGCCTTCGGGCCGCGATGCCTTGACCATGCGTGCGACCTCTTCGAGCAGGCGGGCATTTTCCATCACCACGCCGTCCTTGATCGTGTGGATGATGCCGGCGGTGCGGACCATCTGACCCGACGCATCGAGCGTGTTGGCGCCGAAACCATAAAGGAAGGCCAGATTATAGGCCGGGTTGCGGTCGACGATCAGCAGGTCGGCGGCATAACCCGGACGCACTAGGCCCAGCTTGGCCTCGCGCAGCGTCTCGGCGCTGTTCAGCGTCGCCGCCTTCAGCACCTCGTAATTGTGCAGCCCCGCCTCGCGCAGCAGTTCGAGTTCGCGGACGTTGGAGAAGCCGGGGGTCGCCCAGATATAGCTGTCGTCGGTGCCATAGGCGACGCGGCCGCCTTCCTTGTTGAAGGCATAGATCAGCCGGCCCCACAGGTCGTAGGCCTTGCTCCACGCCGCCTCGTCTTCCGACGACCAGTCCCAGAAATAGCCGCCGTGCAGGTTGCGGTTGGGGAGGAACTTCTCCCACAGCAGCTGATGCGTATATTTCTCGTGCCACGGCAGCCCCTGCGCGCGCAGGATGTCGCGGTTGGCCTCGTAGACCACGCGCGTCGGCAGCATGGTCACGCCGGTTTCGGCGAGTTCCTTTGCCACCTCGGTCAGCAGGCGGGTGCGCGCGGGCTCGCGGTCGGCCTCGGTCCAGACCATGCCGGCGTGGCGAAAGCGGTGGCTCTCGTCATCGTAATTATAGTCGCGAGGGAAATCCTGCACCGTGCGGTCGAGCGCGGATTCGGCATAGCCATAATGATGCTCGATCATCGTGACTCCCAGCTTCGCGGCGGTCAGCGCGTCGACGACGGCGGTAGTCGCGGGCGGCAGATGGACCGAGGTGATCCCGCCTGCGGCATAGACGGCCTTGCACACCGCGCCGAAAAGCTCGCGGTTCCAGGCGATCGGCCCGACGCTGACGACATGCGCGCCCTTCGCGGCGATCTCGCGCGCGATGCGCGGCGCCTGCGACGGGTCCTCCTGCTCCTCGCGCGTGTAACCGGGCAGATTGCCCCACGTCCAATAGGGGTAGAGGCGCGGCGCGAGGATGCGGTTGGCGGCCGACAGGCGCTGCTGCTCGAGCGCGTGCGGCATGCCGCGGTCGGGCACCATCACTTCCGAGGTCACGCCGTGGGCAAGCTTCAGATAATGGTTGTAGGCCATCGGAAGCGGATCTTCGCGGATGTGCATATGCAGATCGATCATGCCGGGCATGACGAACTTGCCTGTCGCGTCGATGACCCGGTCACCGGTAGGCCGGGAGCTCGCGCCGCGACGGCCGAGCGTCACCGGGTCGAGCGCGATCATCTCCGCGATCCGGTTGCCCTCGATCACGATGTCGTAGGGACCGGCCGCCGGTCCGCCATGTCCCGGAATCACCATCGCATTGAGGATAACGAGGCGGCGATAGGGACCCGCCGCCAGATCGCCATGAGCCTGCGCCGGCGCGACAGTTGCCGACGGAACGACCGCCGCACCCACGGGAAGCGCGGTGCCCGATGCGAGCATCGCCACGCCCGCCGCCAAGCCCATCGCCTTCTTCATCATCCTGCGCATACCATCCTCCCTCGTCATCCCGTCGTTATTGTTCGAAAGCCCGGTCCGTCCGGGCCGCCCGTCATCCCCGACCGGCCGCCGCAAAGCGCGCGCCGCGCTCGTCCACCTGATCCGCCGCACCGTGCCCGAAGGCCGCGGGCTGCCAATCCTCGTCGTCGTCCTTCGCGCCCGACAGGCTCGGCAACAGGAAGGCGTCGGCGAGCGCCGCCCGGTCGAGCCCGCCGCCAGCGGCCGGGAACTTCGCGCCGAACCCTTCGATTCCTTCGGCCGCGGCGAGGATACGCGTCCGCAACCGCTCCCCGAGCGACTGGCGGACCGGCTGGCCGGCGAGGATCTTGATCCAGCTGTTCCAGCTGATGCCGATGCGGCACATGATGTCGGCCTGGCCGCCGGCGAGGGGGACGATGTCCTCGACCAGCATGGGATTGATGATGCACATGCGTTGCTTGTGCTGCTTCACCTCGATACTCCTTTTCCTGCGACCATCGGTAGGGCGGCCGCGCAGCCGGCGCGGCGTGGGCCGGGCGGCCCGAACCCGATCGAATGGCGACTCCTGCGTCCCGAACCGGTCACATCTCCAATATAGCGGCATAACGTCGAATTTACTTGGAATTTTCGGTACATTATACGATGATCATCCGGATAATTCCGCATTATCCGGAGAATAATCGATGCTGAATGACGCCGACCGCCGCATTCTCAAGGTCATCCAGGCCGAAGGCCGAATCACCAACCAGGAACTGGCGAACCGGTGCGGCCTGTCGCCGTCGGCCTGTTTCGACCGGCTGAAGCGACTGCGCGAACAGGGTTATATCCTGGGTTTCCATGCCCTGCTCAACCCGACCAAGCTCGACCGCGCGCTGCTGATCTTCATCGAGGTGCTGATGGACCGCACGACGGGCGACGTGTTTCAGGAGTTCGCGGCGTCGGTTTCGGTGATGCCGGAAATCCTCGAATGCCACATGGTGGCCGGCGGTTTCGACTATCTGATCAAGGTGCGCGTGCGCGACATGGAGGCGTATCGTGCCTTCCTGGCCGACACGCTGGTGCACATGCCCGGCGTGCGCGAGACGCGCACCTATGCGGTGCTGGAAGAGGTCAAGAATTCGGCCAGCCTGCCGCTGTGACCACCGCGCCCTGGCGGACGGGGGGCGGACGCCCGGCGCGCGCATCCGTCCCCTTCCCTATTGCCCGGCCAGGCGGCTCTTGCGCGCGCCATAGGCCAGATAGACGCCGGCGCCGATCAGGTTCCAGATCAGGAACCGGCCCTGTGTGACCGCCGGCAGGCTGATGAACAGATAGAGGCAGCCGAAGATCGCAACCAGCCCGACGACCCAGGGCATCGGTGCGCGGAACTGCCGCGGGAGGTCGGGTCGGCGCACGCGCAGCACAATCAAGCACAGGCCGACGGCGACGAACGCGGCGAGCGTTCCCGCATTCGCCAGCTCGGCGATTTCCGCCAGCGGGAAGAAGCCCGCGATGCCCGACACGACGATCGCGGTGCCGATCGTCACCGCCACCGGCGTGCCCTTCGCATTCACCCGGCCGAGCCGTTCGGGCAGCATCCGATCGCGCGCCATGACGAAAAAGATGCGGCTCTGCCCGAACATGAAGGCCAGGATCACGGTCGGCAGCGCGACGACGGCCACCGCGCCGATCAGCGTCGCGACACCCGGATGGCCGAGTTGGCGCAGCACATAGGCGAGCGGCTCGCCCGAGCGCGAAAACTCCATGAACGGCATCGCACCGATCGCCGCCGCGGCGACCGCCATATAGACTAGTGTGCACACGACCATCGAGCCGATGATGCCGATGGTCAGGTCGCGCGCGGGATTCTTCGTCTCCTCCGCCGCGGTCGACACCGCGTCGAAGCCATAGAAGGCGAAGAAGATGATCGCGGCCGCCGCCATCACGCCGCGCACCTGCCCGTCCACCTCATGCGCGGCGAAGCCATAGGGCATGAAGGGCTGGAAATTGCCGGCGTCGAATGCCTTCATCGCCAGCACCACGAAGGCCGCGAGCGCCGCGATCTTGAGCACGACGAGCGCCATGTTGAGCGTGGCGCTTTCGCGCGTGCCGACCAGCAGCATTCCCGCCACCGCCGCGACGATCAGGATCGCCGGCAGATTGATGATCCCGCCGGCATGCGGACCGGCGGCAAGCGCGAGCGGAACGTCGATCCCCGCCGCCTGCAGGAAGCCGACCGCATAGCCCGACCAGCCGACCGCGACCGCCGCGCAGACCACCGAATATTCGAGCACGAGGCTCCAGCCGATGACCCAGGCGACGCCTTCACCGATTACCGCGTAGCTGTATGTATAGGCGCTGCCCGACACGGGCATCAGCGTCGCAAGTTCGGCATAGGCGAGCGCGGCGCAGACGCAGACCAGCCCAGCGACGACAAAGGCGATGATGACAGCGGGCCCTGCCCGCTCCGCGCCGACGCCGATCAGCGTATAGATGCCGGTCCCGACGATGGCGCCGACGCCGAGGCCGATCAGATGCGGCCAGCTCAGCGTGCGATGGAGCCGCTGGGTCTCGCCGACCGCTCCGATCGTGTCGATCGCCTTTCGGCGGGTCAAAAAAGACATGAGGGTTCTCCCGCCCGGCCGCCGCAGCAACCGGGGTCAGGACCGGGGGCCGCCGGGACCCGGCCCTTCGCGGCAAGCGGAGGGCGGGACGCCGGCGGACCCTGCGGACCGGATGCTTACTGGCCGAGTTTCGCCTTTTCGGTTTCGACCATGGCGGCGACGTCGGCGAGCAGCTTCTTCGCGTCGTAGACGATGCCGTCCTTGATCGTGAACTTCACCCCGCCGACGACTTCCTGCCGGTTTGTTTCGGGATTCAGGCGCTGGAAGCCGGTGCCATAGAGCGTTTTCAGATTCTGGAGCGGGTTTTCGGGGACGATCACCAGATCGGCCAGCATCCCCGCACGCACCGCACCGATCGGCGGCGTTTCGCCGCGCGGTTCGTACAGCGTCTGGGCGCCCATCATCGTCGCGGCGCGCACGACCTCGAGCGGCGAGAAGCCCGCTTCACGCAGCAATTCCATTTCCTCGACATAGGCGAAGCCATAGACCTTCCAGATGAAGCCCGAATCGGTGCCGACCGTCACGCGCCCGCCCATATTCTTGTAATCGTTCATCAGCCGCATGAAGAGACCATAGAATTTCTTCCACGCGAACTCATTCTCGGTCGTCCAGTCATAGAAATAGGAGCCGTGATTGTCGCGGGTCGACTGGAAATAGTTCCAGAGCTGCGGCGTCGTATAGCGCGCGTGCCAGTCGGCGTTGCGGGCACGCATCAGGTCGCGCGATGCGGCATAGATGTTGAAGGTCGGGTCGAAGGTGACGTGGTTCGCCTTCTGCGCGTCCAGATATTCCTGCCACTGCTTGGAACCCGGGCCATAGACCTGATTCCAGATTTCGGCGACCTCGCCGAAGCGATGCTGTTCGTTGTTATAGTCGTAGCCCGACGGGAAATCCTGGATCGCCCGCCCCTTGAGCAGCGATTCCATGTGCCCGTAATAGTGGGTGACGGTGTTCAGTCCCGCCTCACCCGCCTGACGGGCGTTGAAATTGGCGACGCCGATCTGGCTGAGATGCGCGGTCGTCCCCAGCCCCATCTTCTTCGCCTCGTCGAGCGCGGCCGAGAAGACGTCGGGGGTCTCATTCTCCCGGTTGAAGAACTTGATGCCGTCGATGTTGTTCTGCTTGGCCCAGCGCACCCACGCGCGCGCCTTTTCGGGCGTGTCGACGACGCCGCCCGACCAGCCGGCGCCCAGCGTCTGATAGTTGAAGATGCGCGGCGCCACGATCTCGTTGCGCGCCGAGCGGTTCTTTTCATTGCTAGCGACCGCAGGTGCCGAAAGCGGCACGCCGCGCACCGTCGTCACGCCATGCGCAAGCCACAGCTTGTAGGCATAGCTGGCATCGGGCGCCTTGTCGGGTCCGGGCAGGTGGACGTGCATGTCCGTGAAGCCGGGCAAGACGTACATGCCGGCCGCGTCGATCTCGTAATCGGCGTCCTGCGCGATGCGGTTGCTGCCGGACGGAAGCCCCGGCCAGCCCGACTGGGAGATAGAGGTGATGCGATTGCCTTCGACAACGATGTCGAACCGGCTGCGCGGCGGTCCGCCGGTCCCGTCGATGATGGTGGCATTGCGGATCACCATCTTGCGGAAGGGACCGGCGCCTTCGCCGGCGCCGCGGGCGGGGGCCCCCGCGGTCACGGGAAAGGATGCCGCGGGCGCGGGGATCTTTTCATCGCCGCGCTGATGCGCGCCCGCCGGGGCGGCGAGCAGCAGCGCCGCGAGCGCGATCTTCGTGAATTTCCGTTTCATATATTCTGTTCCCCCTGTCGGTACAGATGCTTCAAATACGAACGATCGACCATTGTTTGCCGGCGGGCGCAAGCCCCCTGTCGATCGCGGTCCCGATTCTTCCTTCCGCCATGGCGGAAAAATGGGACGGCCCGCCGTGGGCCGTCCCCCTTTCGGTTCAGGGCAGCGGAACGCCTTCTTCGGGCAATCCCATCCGCTGTTTTTCGGCCTTCACCATCTCAGCCACATCGGCGAGCAGCTTCTTCGCGTCATAGACGATGCCGTCCTTGATCGTGTAGCTGACCCCGCCGACGCGTTCGAGCCGCTGCGTCTGCTCGTTGAGGCGCAGCGCGCCGGTGCCGTAGAGCGTCTTGAAGTTCTGGAGCGGGTTTTCCTTCACCAGCACCATGTCGGCGAGCTTGCCGACGCGCACCGTGCCGATCGGCGGCGCCACGATGCCCTTGGGCTCATAGAGCGTCAGTGCGCCGTTCAACGTCGCGGCCTGCACGACCTGGCTGGGGTTGAAGCCGGCCTCCTGCAACAGCTCCAGTTCCTCGATGAAGCCGAAGCCATAGGTCTTGAAGATGAAGCCCGAGTCCGACCCCGCGGTGACGCGGCCGCCGATATTCTTGTAGTCATTAATCAGCTGCATGAATTTCTTGTAGAAATTCCGCCAGCGCACTTCCCGCTCGGTCGTCCAGTCGAAGAAGTAGGAGCCGTGATTCTCCCGCGACGACTGGAAGAAGCCCCAGAGCTGCGGCATCGTATAGCGCGCGTGCCAGTCGGCGTTGCGCGCATGCATCAGATCGCGCGACGCGGCATAGATCGTCATCGTCGGATCGAAGGTGACGCCATTCGCCTTCTGGCTTTCCAGATATTCCTTCCACTCGGGGGTTCCCGGATTGAAGCTTTCGCGCGCCAGATTGGCGACGTCGCCGAAGCGGTGCTGCTCGTCCATGAAATTATAGTCGGGCGCCCAGTCCTGCACCGGCCCGTTCTTGAGCAAGGATTCGAAATGGCCGTAGAAGTGAGTCACGGTGCCTAGGCCGGTGGCGCCGGCGTGTTTTGCGTCCATCCTCCCGACGCCGATCTGCGACAGGTGCGCGACGGTGCCGATCTGCTGCTTCTTCGCTTCGTCGAAGATCGCCTCCAGCACCTCGGGCGGCTGGTTGGCGTCGGCGCCCAGCTTGATGCCGTCGATCCCCGCCTTCGCCGCCCAGCGCACCCATTCGCGCGCCTTTTCGGGCGTGTTCGTCAGACCGCCGGTCCAGCCGCGTCCCATGCCCGGCCGATGATAGGAAAAGATGCGCGGCGCGACGATCTCGTTGCGCGCCGAACGCGCCCGCTCGCTGAGCGAAATCTCGAACGGCGCGAGGTCGACGCCGCGAACCGAGGTCACACCGTGCGCGAGCCACAGCTTGTAGGAATAGCTGAGGTCGGGCGCCTTGTCGTCGCTCGACCCGTGGACGTGCATGTCGATGAAGCCCGGCAGCATGAACATGCCGGTCGCGTCGAGCTCATAATCGGCATCGCGCGGCGCGCGGCCGTCGTCGAGCGGCAGCCCCGGCGTACCGGCGGCCTCGATCGAGGTGATAATGTTGTTCTCGACCACCACGTCGACCGGACCGCGCGGCGGCGCACCGCTGCCGTCGATCAGCGTGACGCCGCGAATGACCATCTTGCGGAACGGCCCGGCGCCCTCGCCCGGCTGGCGCGCGGGGGCGGGAACGGCACCCGCGCGCGGCTTCGTCGCCTGCGCGGCGGGGCTGGCGGTCTGCGCCAGCCCGGACACCGCCGGAATGGCGCAAAGCAGCCCGGCCGCCCCGGCCATCAGAACGCGTCGTGTCGTCGATCCCAGTTTTTTCCCCAGTTTTTTCATTGACCCTCTCCCGTTGGAAGCCCCTGAACCGATACCGTCGTGGGAGGGCGGGCGCACCGGCAGGAGCTCCCCGGCGCGCCCGCCGTCCCGTCAGCGGAACCGCTTCGTCAGATTGAGGCCGATGGTGCGCGGCGGCGCGCCATGGGTGACCGTCAGCCCGCCGGTGTTCCCGCTGCTCGACTTGGTCGTGATCGCCTCGGCATTGAAGATGTTGTTCACATAGAGGTGCGCGCTCCAGTCGCCGTCGGGCGCCTGGATACCGAACCGCGCATTGAACAGGGTGTAGTCGTCGACCTTGCGGCGATAGGCGTCGGTCTTTGCCAGCGTCGAGTAGGACGAGCCGGCATAGGTGCCGTCGAACCGGACCAGCCCTTCGAGGGTGCTGCTGAGCGACCACAGATATTCGGCCGAGGCGCTGACGTTCCACTTGGGAACGAAGGGCAGCCTGTCGCCCTTGCGGCCTGCCGCGATGACGATGGTGCTGACCTGATCCTCCGACAGCTTGGCGTCGGTATAGCCGACGTTGGCGATCAGCGAGAGACCGCCGACCGGCGACGCGTTGAGTTCCGCCTCGAGCCCCTTGATGCGCGCCGCGCCGACGTTCGAGATCAAGCCGAACACCGAGCCCGCGCCGGCGGTGCGCGCCGACACCTGCATGTTCGTCCAGTCGATCTGATAGCCCGTCAGGTTGAAGTAGACGCCGCTGATCGGCTGGCTCTTCAGGCCGAGTTCGTAGTTCCACAGGCTGTCGGCGGTATAGCCGGCGAGTGCGACCGGCAGACCGTTCGCCTGGTTGACGCCGCCCGGACGGAAGCCTTCGGCCGCTTGGGCATAGATCATCAGGTTACGGCTGAACTCATAGGCGAGGTTGAACTTGAAGACGAAGCCGTTCTCCTTCGACCGCGCCTCTCGATAGGGGCTGGGCTTCGAGGCGTAGTGAATCTGCCCCTGATCGACGACGCCGCCGACCGTCTTGTCATATTCGTACCAGCGCGAACCGACGGTCGCGGTCAGTTTCTCGAAGAATTCATAGGACAGTTCGGCGAACAGCGCCTTCTGCTTCAGATGGTCGCTGATCGTGCGGTCGTAATAGATGTTCGCGGCCACGAAGGGCAGCAGCTGGCCGTTGCGCGGATCGGCGGCGAGCAGCGTCGAGCGCACCGTCGTCTTGCGATCCTCCATATAGCCGCCGACGGTCCAGTTGAACGGGCCGCCGTCGGTCGAGCTCACGCGGATCTCGTTCGACCAGTTGCGCACGCTCTGCGGCTGATACAGGCTCGAATAGAGGATCGTGTTGGTGAGATCGAGATAGGAAGCGAGTTCGGTCGCCGAGCAGGTCAGCGCGGTGTTGCCGAGCAGATATTGCGCGCAGCCGGCCGCCGTGGCGCGGCCGTTGAAATTGTCGCTGACGTCGCCGACGGTGATCTTGTCGCGGTCGAAATAGGTCGACACCGCGGTCAGCGCCACCGGCCCGAAGTCGTAACGCAGCGTGCCGCTGTAGATACGGTTCGTGTCGTAGTTGCCCGATTCGGACCGCGCGCTGGTGACGTGCCGCTGGCCGGTTTCGTAGAACCAGCGCGACGCATCGGTCGACACCTTCGAATAATAGGCGCCGAGGTCGATCGTCAGCTCGTCGGTCGGCGTGAAACGCAGCAACGCGCGGCCGCCGAGGGCATAGCCGTCGTTGATGTTCCTGGTGCCGTAAAAATTATTGTCGATGTAGCCGGCGAACTGCTGATAGCTGCCGACGACGCGCAGCGCGAGCTTGTCGGTCGCGATCGGCAGGTTGATCATGCCGTCGACCGAGGCGCCCGGGCTGCCGCCCTTCACCGCCGACAGATTCACCGACCCCGCGCCTTCGAGCGTGTCGGTCTTCGGCTTTTCATAGATGATGCGGACGGTGCCGCCCATCGAACCCGAGCCGTAGAGCGTGCCCTGCGGGCCGCGCAGCACCTCGGCGCGTTCGACGTCGAAGACGCGGAAGTCGGGGGTGCTGCCCGCGGCGTCGCTCGACGTGCCGACCGATCCCGATACCGGCGATTCGTCGTAATAGATGCCCACCGTCGGTTCGCCCGCGCCAACGACGCCGCGCAGGATGACGCGCCGGTTGCCCGGGCCGTTGTCGACGATGCGCAGGCTGGGCGTGTCCGACGTCAGTTCGGTGAAGCTGGTGGTGCCCGCGCGCTCCAGCGAATCGCCCGTCACCGCCGAGATGGCGAGCGGCGTGTCCTGAAGGCGCGTGCCGCGCTTCAGCGCGGTCACAATGATTTCACCGCCCGTCGCCGCGCTCTGCGCGCTGTCGTTCTGCGTATCCTGTGCGGCCGTATCCTGTGCCATCGCCGGAGCGATTCCGGCGACGCCCATCGCCGAAACCATCAGTACGGCCCGTGTGAAACGGGCAACGCGACCAACGAAAATCTCACTGTCTCCCATGTTGCTAATCCCCTTTTTGCGAATTCCGACCGTGAATTCTTCAGTTATCGGATGCTATCATCGGGGTTTCCGAAGGTGCGTGGTATTTTCATCCGAAATCCGGATTTAATTCTCCGTTTTACGTGAAATTCGTCAATTCTTCGGGCCTGTTGGAAAATTTCCCGATAGATCATCATGATTCCGCCCTGACGGAGCGCCCCGCTCCGTCGCCAGTATGGGCAGACGGCCGATATCCGTGCCAAACCGGGGCGAAATCGCTCCTCTCGGCCGTCGTGAGGACGACTCGAAAGCGGACCCGAGTTGCGAGTCCGCGGCGGCGACAAGGGCGCCGCGCCTTGCTAGGCTATCGCCGGACGGTCGAATCGCGCCGAGCGGGGTCGAGCGGTTGCGCAGTCAGGGGAGAAACAGGGGCGTGGACATTCCGGACGATATTTTCACCGAGCCCGATCCGATCGACGCCGACACGCTGGCGCATCTGGGGCCGCTGCGCCGGCTGGCGGGCATTTGGGAAGGGCATCGCGGGGTCGACCTCAACCCCAAGGCCGAGGGACCCGAGCGGAAATCCTATTACGAGCGTATCGAGATGCATCCGATCGACCCGCAGACCAACGGGCCGCAGCTCTTCTACGGCTTGCGCTATCATGTGCACATCAACACGCCCGACGAGGACATCGCCTTCCACGATCAGGTCGGCTATTGGCTGTGGGAGCCGGCGACCGGCCTCATCCTGCAGACCGTGGCGATCCCGCGCGGGCAGGTGGCGATCGCGGCGGGACACGCCACGCCGCAGGCGACGAAGCTGATCCTGACCGCGGAGCGCGGGCGGACCGACTATGGCATCTGTTCGACCACCTTCCTCGAACTCGCGTTCCGGACCGACAGCTATCGCATCGAGGTGAGCTTCCACCGCGACGGATCGTGGAGCTACATATCCGACACGAGCCTGATGGTGCGCGGACGCGACGTCGCGTTCCAGCACCGCGACCGGAACAGGCTGACCAAGATCGCCGAACCCGACCTCAACCCCTGGGCCAGGACCGTCAGGGACCGAAAGGCGGCCGCCACGCCGCAACGGGCGGACTGACGCACGGTGGCGGCGGTCCTCCGAAGGATCGCCGCTTGGGTCAGGACCCTAGGTCCGCCGATACATCATCTGCCCCATCGTTCGCGACTTGCGCACCAGATAGCGCCCCGGCAGGATCAGGCCGGACCGCGCGCCGTCGCGCGTGACCATCATGCCGAACCGCGGAATCATCACGATCCGGGGCCGCCACTGGTAGACATCCCGATGAGCGCGTCGCCCGCCCATGACCTCTCTCCTCTCCTTGCCTTAAGCGCAAGGAAAGCGCGGGCCGGATCACGGCGCGAAACCGCGGCCCCGTCGGATCGGTGGGCGGTAGACGAAGTGATCGGCAGCGAAAACGACTCCGGAAAGCCCCGAGTAGCGGCGGCCGGGGCAAGGACGTTCATGACCCGTACGTAAGTTATTGAAAATTCTGAACTCGGAAGCGAACGACAATGTCCGCTTCGCGCTTCATCCCGGCTGTTTGCGTTGGCGTTACAGGTCATCTGAAACGGTTGCTTTGGGGAATATGTGTTCAAGTCCGTGGCTGGTCTTCGTCGGTGCAAGTGGGTCGACGCCGTCAGATGTCCGCACAATGTTGATCATCGCGTCCAAGGGAGTCGATCTGTCTTGCAAGCGCCGCGATGACGAGCGCAACATAGTCAGCCTTTCCTGCCGTGCGTGCGATGACCGGCAGGCCTGAGAGGAAGCCCGTCAGGCTCGAAATCATCAGCACCGCGCGCACCTGTGCCTCGGTCTCCGTCAGCTGCCCGCCCGTCGTCTGCACGATCAGATCGGTCGCAAGTTCGATGCCCGGGCGCCACAATTCGGCATAGAGAATCTCGAAGGCCGGACCGGGGCTTGCGATTTCGCGCTGGACGAACAGCGACGGATTCTGCGCCCCCGGGGTTGCGAGCAGGAAGCGCGCCAGCGCCGCAAACAGCCGCTTGAGCAGCGCGCGCGCTGCGTCGGGCGCCAGCGGTTCCTGCAGTGCGGCATAGGATGTCAGCGCCACGGCGCCCATGCCTTCGCGATAGCGCGCGACGATCGCGTGCGCGCAGGCGAGATAGAGGCCGCGCTTGTTGCCGAAATAATAGGTGAGCGCGGGCAGGTTCACGCCCGCCTCCCTGGCGATTTGCCGGGTCGTGACGCTGGCGAAGCCGCTGTTGCCGAACGCGGCGAGCGCGACGGCGAGGATGCGGGCGCGCGTCTCCTCGCCCTTGCGATAACCGTCGGAGGCGGTGCGGAGCGGGGTGGCCGGGGTTGCGGAGCGCGGCATCGGCGGTTCAATCCCTTTTGCTTGAATTTATATCAATTGATATATATGGCCGATGCCATCTCGTCGAGAGGGAGATGGATATTGATCACGCGCGCGACGCTCGACACTCTGTGGGCGAAGGTGGAATCGCAGCGGGATCGGGTGCCCGCGATGTACGGCAAGGTCGATTTCCGGGCCATTCCCGAACGCTTCGCCGCGGCGCCGGGCGATCCGACCGCGCTGTCGGGCAAATATGACCGCGACCGCGATGCCTTGCTCGCCGATCCCGACCGGGTCGAATTCATCCGTGCCTATACGATGACCGGCGATGCGACCGCCGATGCCTATGCCGCGCTGATGCGCGAATATGGATTCCGCGCGCTGGTCGACATGCTGACGCGCGCCTGCGATGAAGGCGTCGAGAACGTCCCGGGGGCACCGCCCGAACTGGTCGCCTTCATCCGCGACATGGAGCGGATTCCCGACTGGCTCGACATGAAGCTGGTCGAGGAAGGCGCGCGGATCGACCGCAATTCGGCTGCCAATTTCGGCCCGTTCATCATTCGCGGGGCCTTCATCGCGACCTTCATGAACAAATATGCCGCGCTGCCGATGGCGATCACCGGCACGCTGTCGAGCCAGACCGCGGCGCGCCGCGTCAAGGATACCGCGACATTCTTTACCACCTCGCTGCTGCCGGGGGCGCTCGAACGTCATGGTCCCGGCTTCAAGGCCGCGGCGATGGTGCGGCTGATGCATTCGATGGTGCGTGCGAATGTGCTGCGGCGCCCCGACGACTGGGACATGGATATCTACGGCATTCCGATCCCGCAGGTCGACCAGATGCCGGCCGGGCTGATCTCGGTCTTCCTGCTGTCGTACAGGATGATCGAGGAGGGGCGTCACGAATTCACCCCCGCCGAGCGCGCGACGGTCGAGCTGGCCCGCTATCGCTGTTTTCTGCTCGGCCTGCCCGAGGAACTGCTCGCCGACACGCCGCAGGGGATCGTCGATCTGATGAATGCGCGGAGCGGCACGCTCCGCAGCGGCTATGACGACAGCACCTGCGGCGAACTGCTGCGCGCGACGATGGCGGCCGACCTGCGCGCCGACGATTCGCTGCGCGCGCGCCTGCACGAGATCTTCGAGCGCGCCTTTGCCAAGCTCTTCTTCGTCAAGAGCTTCATGGGCGGCGACAAGGCGAAGGCCGCGGCGATCGGCGTCCATCTCACCGCCGGCGATGTCGCGCTGGCGGCGATCGCCGGGCTGTTCATCTATGCCCGGATCCGGCTTTATGCGCTGGCGGCCCATATTCCGGGATTGCGTGCGGTCGCCGACCGGCGGCTGATCGCCAAGCTCAAGGCGCAACTCGCGAGTTATGGCCATGCCGAATTCACCACCGACGCCGCGCAATACCGCCCGTCAGCGCCGCCGGTGCCCGCCGAATAGGCCGGCGCGGCCGCGCTAGGCGGCCACCGGGGTGAGAGCCTCCATCATCCGCACCGCCGCACTGTCGAGCGGACGAATGCCGAGTTCGGCGCGAACGCGCTCGATCGGGTCGGCGATGCGCTGGTGCCACGGAACCGCGATCAGCTCCTTCGTCGCGCGTCCGTGGCGCCAGCCGTCGAACATCACGGTCAGCAGCATGTCCATCATCGCAGGTGCGTGGACCGCGGCCTTGGTCGCCACCGTCGCCAGGAAGCGCGTCGAATAATTCTGGCCGAACTGCGCCATCTGAAAGCCGGAGATCGCGACCTCGCCCGCCGGGGTGAAGCCGTATCCGGCGACCAGATGCCAGATGTCGTGGAGCTGGAGGATGCGCCGGTTGGTCCGGTTCTGCGCCGGGTAATCGCCCGGCAGGACGACGGTGTCGGCGTCGATCACCTCGATATCGTACCCGTTCGCATTCAGCATCGACAACAGATCATGCGCAAGGCTGTCGGCTGCATGGCTTTCCAGATCGGCGGTGGTCAGCCGCACCTCGGGCTGGGCGATCAGTTCGTGCACGCTGTCGAATTCGAGCAGCGCCGCCTCGCAGGCGTCGATCATCCGCTGGTCGTAGCGGCTGCCGAGCGCGACGACGGCGAGCGTCAGATCGAGTTCGCCCGCGGTCGGCGAGGGCGGCTCGGCAACGATCGCCCAATAATCGTCCCACAGCGCGCGCGGCAGCGCGATGCGCGGTTTGCCCTCGGTCGCCCACGGCAGCGCCGCCGCGATCTGCGTCGCGCGCGCGGCACCGTTGTCGCTCGCCGCCGTGGCGGCTGCGATGGCGTCGAAGATCGGCACCTGCGCGACGGGATCGACGAAGGCAGCGGTCGTCATCAGGGCAGCGAGGCCCAGTGCCGGCTCCTCCGCCAGCGGCGGACGGGCCGTCTCGACCCAGGTTTCGAATTCCTTGCGCATCGACGGTTCGATCATCGCCATTCATCTCCCGAATTTCATCGATCGATCGATTACACTATAAGAGTAGAATAATCAACTTATATAGCTGGCACTTCTTGCGGCATCGATTATAAGCGGCCCATGGACGAACCTACCAAAGTCAGTTTCCCGAGGCGCGCCGCGGCGAAGGCGCGGACGCGCCAACGTATCGAGGAAGCCGCGCGTCGCCTGTTCGTCACGCTCGGCTATGCCGATGCGACGATGGCTGCGATCGCCGAAGCCGCCGATATCCACATCACCACGCTGTTCACCCATTTCGCCTCGAAGCGCGATCTGGCCGCGGCGATCGCGGTAACTGCGGGCACCCGGTTCGAAGCGGTGGTCGCGACGCATCGCGCACAGGGGGTGCCGGTGCTCACCTTCTGGCGCAACCAGGTGGTCCGGCTCGCGCACGCCTATGAGCGCGATGGCGACGGCCAGATCAACCTCGGCCGCGCGCTCGCGGGCGAACCCGAACTGCTGCCGGTGTGGTATGGGCATCAGCGGCTCCAGATCGATCTGATGACCGACTATATCGCCGACGAGCTCGGCATCGATCCGACGGTCGACCGCCGCGCGCAAATGGTCGCCGCGATGCTTGTCGCGGGCGGGCGGATGGCGTTCGATGCCTGGATCGAAAGCGGCCGCGCGGGTGATCTGGTGGCCGAGAACGAACGCCTGCTCGAAGCGGCCGAGGCGGTGCTCGCCCGCGGCCTGCCACTAACCCGGCGCGACGGCATCTAGGGTCAGGACGCTAGCAAGGGTTCGACCGCAACGAGACCCGCGATCATTCCGCGGCAGCTTCGCCCAGTTGCCGGATATTTTCCAGATGGCGCGACCGGCTGATCGGATAATGGGCGAGGCAGAGGATTGCGATGGCGGTCGCGACCGACAGCGCCACGATATAGATGGTCGCCAGCCCGTGTAGCGCATCGGCACCGACCTGTCCCGGCCGGGCATTGTCGGGAAAACCGACGAAGGACAGCAGCAGCCCCGCGAGCATGATCCCCATGCCCGAAACCGCCTTGTTGACCATCGTCGCGGCCGAAAACAGCAGGCCTTCGGAGCGGCGGCCGGTCTCGAGCCGGATCTGGTCGGTCACGTCGGCGACCATCGACACCGCCAGGATGCCGCCCGCGACCGTCGTCATCATGCTGAAGGCGAATTGCCCCATCAGCAGCCACAGCAGCAGCGGATCGCCGTTGGCCGGAAACAGGCCGACAAGACGCAGGATCAGCGGGACGACACTCGATATCAGCGACAGGCCGAACATGAGCATCGCCGCCGGCTTTTTGCCGAAACGCGCCGACAACGGCAGCACGACGACGAAGGCGAGCAGAATGCCCGCAACCGCGGTCGATGCGACGGTGGCGATCTGACTGGCGCTGAGTTCCCAGAAATAGGTCGAGAAATAGACGCCCAGCGACAGGTTGAGTCCTGACGCCACGGCGAAGAACAGGCTGGCGAGCAGGATGGAGACATAGGCGGGGTGAACCAGTACGCCTAGCATCTCGCGCAGCATCCGTCCGACCGGAACCTTGACGACCGGTGGCGGCGGCGGGCGTTTCAGCACCTCCCTCTGCGTCCCCAGCGAGGAGACAAGGACCGACAGCAGCATGATCGCCGCCGCCGCCCAGGCATAGGTGACATAGCCGCCCGCGTTGAGATGGCCGACCGGCTGCGTCGGCGTCGGCCGCAGGAAATAGCCGAAGGTCACGACCGTCATCCCGATGCCGCCGCACACGCCGAAGAAATAGCGCGCGGCAACCAGCTTGGTGCGCTCGTCATAATCGCTGGTGAATTCGGCAAGCAGCGCGGTCGAGGGGATCTCATAAAGGCTGATCGAAAAGCGCACGAGGATGGCCGTGGTGACGAGCCAGGCGAACTGCGCGCCATGCGCCATCCCGGGCGGCGTCCACAGCAGCAGATAGAAAAGTGCGATGGGAAAAGCGGCGGCATACATGAAGGGGTGCCGGCGGCCCCAACGCGTCCGGACATTGTCCGAATATTGTCCGAGCAACGGATCGAACAGCGCGTCGGCGATCATCGCGATCATGATCGCCGTTCCCACCCAGGCCGCCGGAAGTCCGACGACCTGGTTGTAGAACAGCATCAGGAGCGCGTTGAAGCCATGGTCCTTGATGCCGAAGGCGATGGTGCCCGAACCATAGAGAAGCCGGGTCCTGAACGGCAGGGCATCGGCCGGACGTGCGTCGGTCCTGCTCACGCGAGCGGCCTATCGGAACCGGACTTCGAGCTGGAGGCCATAGGTTCGCGGCGGGGTCAGCGAATAGGATTGCGCAACCTCCAACGTCGGCGACGACGCGAGCAAATTGCCCTGCGCGCTGTCATATCCCTTGCTGTCGAACAGATTCTTGACGAAGGCAACGACGCGATAGCGATCGCCCGTACCGGTCCAGATCGCGCGCAAATCGACCTGATCCCAGGAAGGCATCCGGTTGTAGGGGCGATTGAAGATGTTGCTGTAGGCCGAACTGCGCAGCACATAGTTTCCCGACAGCGAAAGGGTGCCGGGTTCGAAGTCGATGCTGTACATCGCATTGAGCGCCAGCTTGTGGCGCGGCGTGTCGGACAGCCGCGCGCCCGCGACGCTTTGCGGCTGCTGGCCATTGACTGACGGTCCCGACGGCTGCGCGCCGGGCTGCACCGCCAGCGGGTCCTGCCCATCGACGAAGCAGCATCCGTCGCCGATCCGCGAATGGCCGTAGCCATAGTTGAACGACAGTTGCAGCGGATCGGCGGGCTGCCAGGCAAGTTCGAGCTCGGCACCATAGCTTTGCGAGCTTTTGAGGTTGAAGAACTGGGTGAGCTGCGCGCCGCCCGGCTGCGACACCGTCAACGGCACCTGAAGCCCCTGATAATCATAATAGAAGCCGGCCAGATTGACGCGCAGCCGCCGGCCGATTGCATGCTTGTAGCCCGCTTCGAAAGCGTCGACATGCTCCGCTCCGGTCTGCGGCAGCACCGAAATGCCGCCGGCGTTGAATCCGCCAGACTTGTAGCCGCGGCTGTAGCGGAGGAAGGCAAGCTGGTCGTCGCCGGGTTGCCATTCGACCGCAACGGTCCCGGTCAGCGCGTCCCAGCTGTTCGCCAGCCCGCGCCGCGCAATGCCCGTTGCGGGATCGATGGTCACGGCCGACGCGACCCCCGGTGCGGGGAGCGTGGAGATTTGCGACGCGGTGATGTCGAGCGCCGGAGTCGCCGAACCATAAAGGTCGGGCGAGAAGCCGCCGCAGCCGAAGCAGAGAATGCGGAAGGATTCGTCGCCGCTCTTCCTGTCATGCGTATAGCGCAACCCGGCCGTGATGCGCAGCGCGTCGGTGAAGCGATAGTCGACCTGACCAAAGACCGCCGACGATTTGGTGGTCAGCGTCGAGGCGGCATAGACGAAATCGCCGAGCGGGTTGGCGGGGCCGTTGGCCGGCGCGCGCAGTTGCAGCTGGTTGGGCGCGTTGAAGTGCGATTCCTGTGTCAGCGCCTCCTGATAATAATAGACGCCAGCGACCCATTGCAGCGGTCCGTCGGTGTTCGACGTCAGGTTGAGTTCGCCGCTGCCGAAGCTCTTGTCGTTGTGCAGATTGAGCTGCGTCGACGGAAAGGCGGTGAGCGGTGTGCAGCCGGGAATGAAGGCGCAGACGCCGCCGCCCGGGGCAAGCGGAAAAGCGTAGGAAATCACGCTCGTCCCATCGAGTTCGTATGTGTTGTCGATACGATATTTCTGATAGCCGCCGAGCAGGCGGACGTCGAAGGTCGGCAGCGACCATTTGATATCGCCCGTCGCGCCGAAATTGCCGCGCAGGCGCTCGGTCTGCGTCGTATCGGCGCTGAAGCGCCGGATGTCGGTCGCGCCGGGCGGCACCGGATCGGGATCGAGAGCGACGACGCCCGGAATCAGGTAGCCGAACGCCGCGCCCGGCGTGATCGCACCGGTCGGATAGGGAGCGAAGTCATAGGCGCCGATGCGGTTGAGCGGGTGCGGATTCAAGTCGCTTCGGCCCGAGAATATCTTGGCCCATGCCGTCACGTCGGATCCGAGGTCGGCCTCCAGCTGCAATTCGACATAGCGGCGCTCGCCGCGGCCGCCTTCGCTGATCCCGCCGGCCTCGTTCTTGAAATAGCCGCGTCCCTGCTTGTGGTATCCGCCCGCCAGCCGCGTGCGCAGCCCCCGGGTCAGCGCGCCCGATGCCGATGCCTCGATCGTATAGAGCCCATAATTGCCGACGGTGCCGCGCAGGTCGGCGCTGAAGTCCTCGGTCGGCCTTTTGGAAATCGCATTGATCGCGCCGCCGATCGAGTTGCGGCCATAAAGCGTGCCCTGCGGGCCGCGCAGCACTTCGATGCGATCGATGAAGAAATCGGACGCCGCGATCGAAGTGGTCGAGGCGTCATAGATGCCGTCCGTATAGGTCGAAACGCCGGGATCGCTGCCGTTGGTGTTGGTCTGGCGCCCGATGCCGCGGATGAACACGCGATCATTGCCCGCCGAATAGCTCAATCCGGGCGTGAAGTTGGCGAAATCCTGCAGCGTGTCGATACCGGCGAGCTGGCGCGCATCGGACGTATAGGCCGATATGGCCAGCGGGACTTCCTGCAGATTGGCCGTCCGCTTTTCGGCCGTGACGACGATTTCGGTCAGGCCCGGGCCGTCTTCCGCCACGGAAGGCCGGCTCCCGGCCGTCGTCGTACCCTGCGTCTGAGCCGCAGCCGGCATCGCCATGAATGCGACGCCCGCAAACATCCAAGATATATTTCGCATACCACGCCTCTCCCGCCGCCAGCGATCCTGCTGGTCGATTATTGGCGCGATGGGCCCGCTTCACCGGGTCCACGCTATGTACGGCGAAATGCCATTGCGGCATTCCCCGTCACCATCGTTATAGGTGTTTCATATATTAGTCTATAATAGTATATTTAACATCGCGATTTTATCGATGGGAGAGCCATTCCCGGCGCATTTGCGGGGATTGCCCGGCGATGGCAGGAGCATCTTATCTCATTGGAAAAGCAAGACGACATCGCCACGACGATTTCGATGTTCGCACATGTTGCAATGGCGTAATATATTTTTCTATGATGATAGAATCATCATGATCGGCTTGCCACGGCCGACACGACCATCGCCACGAAGCGGGCGAGGTATAGGGGAGACAGGAAATGAACGGAGTTTCGCGCGCGATGGATCGGCGGACGGTCTCGACGGGCATTGGCGAGGGCCAGGGCTGATGGCTTCCACCGCCCGGACGCTTGCCGAACTGAACGCGCGCGCCCTCCCCGACTGGTATCAGGACGCGAAGTTCGGGATTTTCATCCATTGGGGCGCGTTCGCCATCCCCGGCTTTGCCCCGCGCCTTGGTTCGATCGGCGAAGCCTTCGCCAGGGACTATGACCGGGCGGTCGCGATGGTGCCCTATACCGAATGGTATTGGAACGCGATCAAGGTTCCGGGAACGCCTTCTGCCGAATTCCACCGGGCGCATTATGGCGATGCGCCCTATGAGGATTTCAAGCAGCCGTTCGAGGCGGGACTCGACCATTGGGACCCCGCCGCCTGGGCGGAGGCGTTTCGCGACGCCGGCGCGCGTTATGTCGTGCTCGTCACCAAGCATCACGACGGGCTTTGCCTGTGGCCCAGCCGGATCGCGAACCCGCATCAGGCGGGATGGACGACCGGACGCGACATCGTCGGCGAGCTCGCCGCAGCGGTGCGCGCTGCCGGGCTCCGCTTCGGGGTCTATTATTCGGGCGGGATCGACTGGACCTTCAACCGGCGCCCGCTGCGAACGCTCGGCGACTTCATCGCTTCGACGCCCGGGGGCGACTATCCGGCCTATGCGATGGCGCAGGTGCGCGAACTGATCGACCGCTATGAACCGTCGGTGCTGTGGAACGACATCAGCTGGCCCACGCGGCCCGGGCCGCTGTACCGGCTGTTCGCCGACTATTATCGGGCGGTGCCCGACGGCGTGGTCAACGACCGCTGGGTGGCGGCCAGCCTGCAGCGCGACCTGCTGAAAATTCCGCTGGTGCGGCGCTATGTCGACCGGAAGATCAAGGCGGCGATCGCCAGGCAGGGTCCCGATGCATCACAGGGGATCATTCCGCCGGAAATTCCGCACAGCGATTTTCGGACGCCCGAATATGCAGCCTTCGCCGAAATCCAGGAGAAGAAATGGGAAGCGACACGGGGGATGAGTCACAGCTTCGGCTTCAACCGCAACGACGACGAAAGCGACTACGCCAGCGCCGATACGCTGCTCCACGATTTCATCAATGCCGTGTCACGCAACGGAAATCTGCTGCTGAACATCGGACCGCGCGCAACTGACGCGGGCATACCCGACGAACAGCTTCGTCGCCTGAAACGCTTCGGCGCATGGCTCCGCGCAAATGGCGACGCCATCTACGGCACGCGGCCATGGACGCAATCGGATGGCGAGACCGAATGCGGGCTTGCCGTCCGCTTCACCGCCGCACCGGGGCGCGTGAACCTGATCGTCAAGGGGCCGGTGGCCGACACGCGGCTGGTGATCAAGAATCTGGCCCTCTCGGGCAAGGGCGTCCGTCTCGGCGATGGCAGCCCGGTCGAGATCGAGGCGCGCGGCCCCGATCTGCAGCTGACCTTCGCTTCTTCCTGCGTCGACACTGTCGGCACGGCTGTTTCCGTCGCGGTTTAGGGTAGCAAGACGACCGAAGTCGTCACGGTCAGCGGCGGGCACCCGACGGCTTCTCCAAACGGTTTCACAAAGGGTGAAAAATCGTTGCGCACGTCAGGGCGCCGTGCGGCGCCGGTGTCGCCCCGGACTGACGGTGCCTTGTCACGGATTGTCGGTGGATTTATTTTTCTGGCCCAGGAATTCGACGATCCGGCGCATGGCCAATGTCGCCGGGAAATGAGGGTTGGTACAGATGGCGAATTTTCGCAGCGCCCAGGTCTCGTCCAGGTCGATCAAACGCAGTCCAAGCGAATAGGCCAGGTTGCGAGCGGCGACGACCGGCAGGATGCCGATCCCGAAACCGGATTGGACCATCCGGCAGACGCCATCGAAGCTGTCGACTTGCGCGCGGATCTGTAAAGGCATGCCGGTCGTGGTGGCAACCGATTGCAACAGGCGAGTCATCGATGCGTTATCCTCCAGCACGACGAAGCTTTCGTCATGGAGGTCTGAGGATCAGCGTGCAATAGGCACCCCCTTCGTGGGGTGATCGGCGTGCAAAAAGGACCCCTTCATCCCGGGGATTTAGTCGGCCGACTGGTTTTGAT
>NZ_MEFH01000072.1:0-57059 GCF_001725095.1 Sphingopyxis sp. SCN 67-31
CAGCGCAAGGCCATCTTCAACAAACCAGCATCATATTATCCGAAAAGGGGGTCCCTCTTCGACGCCGATCGGGGGTCCCTTTTGAACGCCGTTTGACAAATATGCCGGTCGCAACCTGCCGCTGCGCCCGCTGGAACGCCTTGTCCCCCTTCAGCGGAAGGGCATAATCACTTTCGCCGAACAGCACAGCCAGCGGCGCGTAATGCGCGATCAGCCAGTCCTGATCGTGCGCCAGCATCCTGGCGGTCGGGATCAGCAGGCGCGCGCGCCGGTCCAGTGGCGAGACACGGCTTTCGAGGAAATCGGTCTGCACCAGCCTCCCCACGATCTGTTCGATCCGCCGCGGGCTGGCGAGGCCGAACAGCGCCAGCGCCTTTTTGAGGTTGCCGATCGTCGGCCATGTGTCCCGATCGTTCGGACGATATCCGGCCTCCATGCAGATGGCTACGGCAAAGACCACGATCCGCACCGCCTCCATCAGCAATTTGTTGAGGAACGGATCGTCGCCGTAGAGTGCCAGAACCTTGTCGAAATAGGCTCTGCGCGCGTGCGGGAAATCCGGATGGCGAAGGATCGATTCCGCGGACCAATAATCGACCTTGAAATGGGGGTCATGGGTTTTGGTGGAGCTGGCTGCGTTCACGCTCTTACTTTGCGATAATCGACGTCTATTGAGCGAAAAAGCGTGTAGGAACTATGGATTGGAAAATATACGCAAAAATTTCCAGCGCCAGCCCGGCCGGAGTGCGCTAGCGAGCCAGAAGGGAGATACGAGCGGACGGCGACGGTCGATGGAGCGGACCCGCATCGAAGCCATTTCAAGGGGGAAGACCATCATGTCGATGCTGCGTTCGTTTGCGTTTCCACTCCTGCTCAGTGGAACGGCGATGCCGGCGCTCGGCGCGGACTATCAACCCATGTCCGACCGCATCATCGGAGCCATCAGCGTGGCGCCGAAGAGCGCCGCCGAGGTTGCCGCGCAATGCGACACCCGTCTCGATGCGCTGGCGAGCCTGCGCGCGCGTGTCGAGGCGATGCCGCTGTCGACCGAGCCGCTGGATTTGCTTGCCGCCTATGACGACCTCTATAATCTTGCTTTCACCACCGCCTATACCGAACCGGGCGTTATCAAGGACACGAACCCCGATGCGGCGATCCGCAAGGCGGCCGAGGACTGTTTTCAGCGCGCCAGCGCGGTGCTGGTCGATCTGGGCATGTCCCGGCCGATCTATGAACGCCTGCTGACGGTCGGAAAGGCGGATATTTCGCCCGCCCTGCGCTATATGGTGGACCGCCAGCTCGATTCCTATCGCCGCCTGGGCGTCGACAAGGACGCGGCGACGCGGGCGCGCATCGGCGAGCTTCAGAATGGCATCACCGCCGCATCGATCGAGTTCGAGGGGAATATCTCTGCCGACACCCGCACCGTCACGGCGACCCCCGAAGAGCTTGCGGGTATGCCGCAGGACTGGCTAGCGGCGCGTCCGGCCGGCGCGGACGGGTTGGTGCAGATCGGCATGAGCTATCCCGACGTCATGCCGCTGTTGCGCTATGCCGACCGCGTGGACGTGCGGAAGCGCGTGATGACGGCCTTCGCGGACCGCGCCTATCCGGCCAACGACGCGGTGCTGCGGCGGCTCATCGACGATCGGGCCCAATTCGCCGGCCTGCTGGGCTATCGCGATTTCGCGGGCTACGACTTCGCCAATCGCATGGCGGAAAATCCCGGACGAGTGCGATCCTTTCTCGACGAGATCGACCGCGTGGCCCGGCCGATCGGCGAGGCCGAGGCGGGGCGGATGCTGGCCCGGCTGCACAAGGACGATCCGTCACTTGCCTCGCTCGGCTCCTGGAGCAGCAGTTACGCCCTGCGGCTCATCCGCAAGGAGGATTATGCGGTCGATCCGGAGCAGGTCCGTCAATATTTCGCGTTCGACAAGGTGCAGGCCGGCATTTTCGACCTGACGCGGGATTTGTTCGGCGTCGAAATCCGGCCGTGGGCAACCGAGGTCTGGCATCCCGATGTCGGCGCGTTCGAAATGGTGCAGGACGGGGCGGTGATCGGCCGCTTCTACCTCGACATGCATCCGCGCGACGGCAAGTTCACCCATGCCCAGATGGCTCCGCTGCGATTCGGCATCAAAAATCGCGTGCTGCCCGCCGCGGTGCTGGAGCTTAACGTGCCGAACGGGCTGATGGAGCATAGCGACGTCGTCACTTTCCTCCACGAATTCGGGCATCTGCTGCACTGGATCTTCGCCGGCGGGCAGGATTATGCGGCGCAAAATCCGATGGAGCTGGAGAATGACGTCATCGAGGCGCCATCGCAGCTGCTCGAGGAATGGGTGTGGGATTACGACACGTTGAAGCGGTTCGCGACCAACGCGGCGGGCGAACCGATCCCGGCCGCTCTGGTGGAGAAGATGAACGTCAGCCGCCGTTTTGGGGAAGCGTTCGGGACGATGATGCAGCTCGGCTATGCCGGCGCCTCGCTCGCTTTCTATTCGGGCGTTCCCAAGGATCGCGATCTGGCCGCGGTCTATGACGCGGCCTATAATCGCTACGCTCTCGCTCCCGATCCCGAAGGCACGCATGGCTATGCCGCTTTCGGCCATCTCACCGGCTACGGCGCCTCCTATTACACCTATCAATGGTCCAAGGCGCTTTCGAGCGACCTGCTGAGCGAGTTCCGCAAACATGGCCTGCGCGATCCGGCCACGGCGAAGCGCTACCGCGATCTCATCCTCGCCCCCGGCGGGTCGGCTTCGATGAATCAACTCGCCAGGAATTTCCTTGGCCGCGATTGGACGGTGGACGCCTATCGGGCGGAACTGCAACTGGCCAGATAGCGGACACGCCGACCGCCGGGTTCAGGCTTTGGGGCGCGGCTGAAGGACCGCGTCCCGGCGCTTTTCGGGGCGGATGTAGATCGAGCTGATATCGGGTGACGCGGCCTTCAGTTCGGCCTCGATCTCCTCGATCAGGCGCTCGCCGTCTCCCATCGTCAGCGCATCCTCGAAATCGGCGCTGACCGCCACGAAGATCGAATCGGGCGCCGTGTGGATGGTGCGGACATGGTTGACGGCGCTGATCTCGCGCCGCCGCTCGACGATCCGCCAGATCATCGCGATCCGCGCCGGATCGGCCGCTTCACCGATCAGAAGCTCCTTCGATTCGCGCGCGAGCAGCGCGGCGACCGCCGCCAGGATCAGGCCGATCAGGATCGAGGCTACCCCGTCGATCCGCGCGTCGCCCGTCGCATGACTCAGCCAGACGCCGGCCACCGCGATGACCAGCCCGGCCAGCGCCGCGCTATCCTCGAACAGCACGATGAAGCCGGCGGGGTCCTTCGACCGCCGGATCGCCTGCCACCAGCCCAGCCCATTGCGGCCGGCGTCGAACTGGCGCACCGCAATCGTCCACGATGCCCCTTCGAGCAGGAAGGCGATCCCGAGGACGATATAGTTGATCGTCGGATCGCGCAGCGGTTCGGGCGCGGCGATATGCGTCCAGCCCTCATAGATCGAAATGCCCGCACCGACCGCGAAGATCAGGATCGCGACGACGAACGCCCAGAAATAGAGTTCGCGGCCATAGCCGAAGGGATGTTGATCGTCGGGCGCCTGCTTCGCCCGCGCCTGGCCGTAAAGGAGCAGAAGCTGGTTCCCGCTGTCGACGAGCGAGTGCACTCCTTCGGACAGCATCGACGACGAACCGCTGATCGCCGCCGCGAAGAACTTCGCGGCGGCGATGCCGAGGTTGGCGAACAATGCCCCGTAAAGGACGATGTTCGCCTTGATGTGCCCGATGCGCGGACCGTCGGCCATGGCGGTGGATTACGGCAAGGCGTAGGCGACGACCTCGTCGCCGATCGGCGTCTCCATGAAATGGTGGCCGCCGGCGTAGATCACGACATATTGCCGACCGTTCGCCTCATAGGTCATCGGAGTCGCCTGCCCGCCCGCGGGCAGCACGTCGGACCAGACGGTCTTGCCGGTGGCGAGATCGATCGCACGGATCAGATTGTCGGTCGCGGCGGCGATGAAGATCAGCCCGCTCGCGGTGACCACCGCTCCGCCGTTGTTCGGCGTCCCGATCGTTACCGGCAGCATCGACGGGATGCCGAACGGCCCGTTGGTGCGCGCGGTGCCCAGCGGGCGGTCCCAGATCGTCTTGCCGGTCGCGATATCGATCGCGCGGATGCCGCCATAGGGCGGCTGCTTGCACAGCATGCCGGTGAAGGGCAGGCGCCAGCCCGCATTGACGTCGATCGCATAGGGCGTACCGGCCTGCGGGTCGCCCGCGCCTTCGGGGCCGCCGATCTCGCCGCGGGCCTGGTCGCGCGGTGCCCAGCCCTTCCGGTCGGCCTCGGCGCGGGGGACGAGGCGGACATAGTTGGGCATGTCGTTATAGTTGGCGACGATCACGCCGCGCACCGGATCGACCGCGACGCCGCCCCAGTCGGTGCCGCCGTTATACCCCGGATATTCGATCGAGCGGCCGTTGCTCGTCGGCGGGGTGAAGAAACCCTTGTAGCTCGCCTTGCGGAACTGGATGCGGCAGATCATCTGGTCGATCGGCGACATGCCCCACATGTCGCGCTCGGTCAGGTCCGGCTTGCGCAGCGTATGCCACAGCGACACGATCTGCGTCGGCGACCGCTCGGCGGGCTCGACCCCGCCGCCGGGCGCCTTGATCGTGCCGACCGGGGTCAACGGCTGGCCGGTGCGCCGGTCGAGTACATAGACGTCGCCCTGCTTCGACGGCAGAACCAGCGCGGGGACCGTCCCGCCCGCGCTCCGATAGTCGATCAGCGTCGCCTGCGCCCCGAAATCATAGTCCCAGACGTCCTTTTTCACCGCCTGAAAGCGCCAGCGCGGCTTGCCCGTCGTCACGTCGAGCGCGACGAGCGAGGTCGCATAGTCGTTCTCGGCCGGGCGGCGCAGGCTCGAATAATAATCGGCGGCGGCATTGCCCATCGGCAGGTAGACGAGGCCGAGCTGCTCGTCGCCCGATGCGATCGTCCACATGTTCGGCGTGCCGCGCGCCCATGTCTGTCCCGGCGGAGGATAGCCGTCCCAGTCGGGGTGCATCATGTCCCACGCCCATTGGAGCTTGCCGGTCACCGCGTCGAAGCCGCGGATCACGCCCGATGGCGCCCAGCGGTCCTGCCCGTCGAGCACCTGGTGCCCGGTCACCACCACGCCGCGCACGATGGTCGGCGGCGAGTTGATCGAGACATAGCCCGGCGGCGTGTCGCCCATGCCGATCTTGGTATCGACCTGGCCGTTGGCGCCGAAATCCTGACACGGCCGCCCCGTAGCGGCGTCGAGCGCGAACAGCCGCGCGTCGAGCGTGCCGAAGATGATCCGCCGCGCACACGCCTGTTCGGCGGCGGCGCCGGGCACGGCATAATAGCTCACGCCGCGGCAGGCGGCGGTATAGGGGATCGCATCGTCGGATACCTTGGGGTCGAACCGCCAGCGCTGCTTGCCGGTCGCGGGGTCGAGCGACAGGACGATGTTCTTCGGCGTGCAGACATACAGGCTGTCGCCGACCTTCAGCGGCGTATTCTCCGCGCCATAGGTGCCGCGCACGCGCTTCGACGAGGGCAGGTCGCCGGTATGGATCGTCCACGCGCGCTTCAGCTTGCCGACATTGGCCGGGGTGATCTGGGCCAGCGGCGAATAGCGCCGCGCGCTGTAGGTACCGCCATAGGCGGGCCAGTCGGTACCGGCCTGCATCGGCGCGGGATCGGCCATCGCCCAGCGCGGGCTGGGAAGCGGCTGCAGCGGCCGCGCGGTGTTGAGCCAGCCGAGCATCGCGCCGCCCGCCGCGCAGAGCAGAACGGCTACGGCGCTGCTTGCCAGCGCGAGCCGCCAGCGGTGCGGGCGGACCGACAGCGCGGCCATCGCGAACAGGACGAGGACCAGCAGCACGACCGGCGCGACGACCCGCGGCACCAGCGCCCACCCATTGCCCCCGACCTCCCAGAAGGCCCAGAGCAGGGTGAAGAAGACGACGGCGACATAGATCCAGCCGCCGAGCAACCGCCCGCGCATCAGCAGCAGGCCCGCGGCGAGCATCGCGACGCCGGTCACCAGATAATAGGCCGATCCGCCGAGCGCGGCGAGCCAGACGCCGCCGATCAGCAGGACCAGCGCGATGACCGCGACGATCAGCCCGGCGATCAGGGTCAGGAGCGGAGCGGGGAACATCTGGCGTAGCCGATTCATCGCCATATCCTTCACTGTCGGGGCGGATGCGCCCTGCGGTGCAACGCACTGCGCCGACGAACGATGCATCGCTGGCTCGAGATTTGCCTCGGGAATGGAGCATCGCGGCAGGCTCGGCCGATCCGCGATGGAGCTAGCGGTCGATCACCGATACCGGTCGCGCGAACGGATCGCCGCGCAGCGAGCTGCCCGCCGTCTCGGGCATGAAGCGCAGCGCCACGAGGCCGATCAGGCACGACAGGATCATGTAATAGGCGGGCATGAGCTGGTCGCCCGTCCAGCCGATCAGCGCGCTGCCGATCGCCGGCGCGGTGCCGCCGAAGATCGAGGTCGAGACATTATAGGCGATCGCGAAGCCCGCGAAGCGCACCGGGGTCGGGAACAGCGCGGGGAAGGTGGCCGAGATGGTCGCGAGCTGCGGGACGTAGAGCAGGCCGAGCAGGATGAAGGCGATGGTGGCACCCGCGAGGCCGGTGCCCATCAGCATGTAGAGCGGCACCACGCCGACCAGCAGGCCGATCAGCGAGGCGCGCCACATCGGCCGCCGCCCGACGCGATCCGACAGCGCGCCGGCGAAGGGCAGGAACAGCATCATGAAGAACATGCCGACGATCGGCACGATCAGCGCCTCGTCGGGCGACAGGCCGATGCGCCGCTGGAGATAGGTGGGCATATAGCTGAGCAGCGTATAGTTGACGACGTTCAGCGCGACGACGAGCCCACCGACGACGAGCAGCGGGCGCCAGTGATCGCGCATCAGCGTGCCGAGCCCGGGGGCTTGCCGGGCTTCGGCAACGACGCATTCCTCCAGGAAGATCGGCGTGTCTTCCATCCGCGAGCGCAGATAGGTGCCGATCAGCCCCAGGGGCGCGGCGATCAGGAAGGGGATGCGCCAGCCCCAGTCGTGCATCGCCGCGTCGCCGAGCGTCAGCGAGAAGATCAGCATCAGCGAAGCGCCGAGCGAGAAGCCCGCGAGCGTGCCGAATTCGAGGAAGCTGCCGAAGAAGCCGCGGCGGTCGTCGGGTGCATATTCGGCCATGAAGGTCGCCGCGCCGCCATATTCGCCGCCGGTCGAAAAGCCCTGGATCATGCGCAGGACGATCAGCAGCGTCGGCGCCCAGAAGCCGATGCGGTCATAGGATGGGATCAGCCCGACGCACAGCGTTGCGCCCGCCATCAGCAGGATAGTGAGCGCGAGCACCGACTTGCGCCCGATCCGGTCGCCGAGCGGCCCCCAGAACAGGCCGCCCAGCGGCCGCACGAGAAAGGAGATGGCGAAGGTCGCGAGCGCGAACAATATCGCCTCGTCGGTATCGCCCGGGAACAGCGCCGCCGAGATATAGGTGACGCCATAGGCATAGATGCCGTAGTCGAACCACTCGGTCGCATTGCCCAGCGCCGAAGCGGCGATCGCGCGGCGCAGCGTCGAGGGGTCGGCGCTGGACGGCGCGCAGGAGGGTTGCGCGAGGGTTTGCGTGGTCATGTCATCACCTGTTGTTGCGGGTCGGCGGCGGGATCGAGCAGCGCGGCGGTCGGGGTCGTGCGCGGCAATATCTGGAAATCCTGCTGCGCCTCGCCCGGCACCGCGTCGGTCACCACGAGGCGCCAGAGGCCAAAGACGAGCATCGCGCCGGCCGCGAACGCGATGAAGAGAAAGAGGCCGCCTGCTCCGGCAAGCGTCATCGCCGCCGCGCCGCCGATCGGGCCGAGCGCGGCGCCGACCGAGTAGAGGAGCACGAGCTGCCCGCTCGCGGTCACGCGCTCCGACGGCAGCAGCCGGTCGTTCGCATGCGCGACGCTGAGCGGATAGAGCGCGAAACCGAGCCCGCCGAAGGCGAAGCCGAGCGCGAGCAGCAGCGTGCCCGACGGCTGCATCGCCAGCGCGACGCTGACCGCCAGCGTCAGCGCGAAGCCGCCGACGATCACGCGGCGGCGGTCGTAGCGGTCGGACAGGTGCCCGAGCGGCCATTGCAACGCCACCCCGCCGAGGATCACGACCATCATGAAGGTCGCGGTCGCTGCGAGGCTGAGCCCGAGCCGCCGCGCATAGATGGCGGCGAGGCCGTAGAAGGCGCCGAGCAGCAGTCCGGTGATCCCGGCGCCGACGACGCCGAGCGGCGAGGCGGCGAACAGGCGGCGGAGCGGCAGCGAGGCGGCTTCCGTCAGCGCCGGGGCGGTGCTGCGCGTCAGGCAGATCGGGATGATCGCGAGCGAGATCAGGATCGAGGCGAGTTCGAACGGCACCTGCGGCGCCGTGCTGCCCGAACGGAGCAGCAACTGGCCGATCGCCTGCCCCGAATAGAGGGCGACCATGTAGGACGCGAGCACCGTGCCGCGCGTATCGGGCTCGGCGCGGTCGTTGAGCCAGCTTTCGAGGCAGACGAAGACCCCCGCGACGCAGACGCCGTCGACCAGCCGCAACGCGCCCCACAGCAGGGGATGCTGGACCAGCGCATAGGCAAGGGTGCTGGCCGAAAGCAGCGCGACGAACGCCGCAAAGGACCGGATATGCCCCACCCCCCGCACCACGCCCCCGGCGCGCAGCGCACCGATCACCAGCCCGCCGAAATAGGCGGTCGCGACGAGGCCGATGACCATCGTTCCGCTACCCTCGCGTTCGAGCCGCAGGCCGATCAGCGTCGACAGGAAGCCGCTGCCCGCCATCATCATGAAGATGGCGATCAGCAGGCTGCGGACCGGGCGGATCGAGTCGAGCATGGGCGGCGCGTCAAGCGGCGCGCCGATCTTCCGCCGGCGCCGCCTCGTCCTCGACCAGCGCCCCATCCTCGACCAACACCTTGTGCAGCGCGCGCACCGCGGTATCGAAATCGCGCGGCGCGACGAGGAACTGCACGTCGACGTTGCGGATCTGGTGCTGCATCGCGATCATCGGCACCCCCGCCGCGTCGAGCGCGCGCAGCGCCTCGGTAACGAGGCCGGGGCGCGAAATGTCGCTGCCGATCACCGACACCATCGCGACCGGCTGCGCGGTGATCGATGCGTCGGGATATTGGTCCTGCAATTCGGCGGCCGCCCGGTTCACCGCGGCGGCATTCGCCGACAGATAATGGGTGATGGTGTTGGCGTTCGACGATTTGCTGACGATCCACAGCTTGTGGCGGGTCAGCGCGGCAAGGATCGCGGCATCATACCCCTTCACCCCGACCATGTCCTGCTCGAAGAATTGCAGCGCCTGCATCTGGCGCAGCCCGGTGACGATCTCGACCCGCGGGACGTCGGAGACATAGTCGCCGGTGACGAGCGTCCCCGCATCCTCGCGGTCGAAACTGTTGCGGACGCGCAGCGGAATGCCCGACTGGCGCAGTCCGCGGCCCGCACCCGGATGGATCGCCTCCATGCCCAGATTGGCGAGCTGGTCGGCGACGTCGTAATTGGTGCGCCCGATCTTGCGCGCCCGCCGCTCGCCGACCAGCTTCGGGTCGGCGCTCGACAGGTGAAACTCCTTGTGGATGATCGCCTCGCGCGCGCCGGTCAGCACCGCGATGCGCGAAAAGGTCATTTCAGTGTAGCCGCGCGCATAGCGCCGCACCATGCCGCCCTCGCAGCCGGCATAGCCGGTGACGATCGGCAGGGTGGTGCGAAGGTCGATCGCGGCGAACGCCTCTTCGATCCGCGCGTCGAGGCTGCGCACGTCGTCCTCGTCCCACAGCGTCAGGTCGACGAAGCGCGCGTTGACGTCCCGGTCGCGGAGCAACAGCGCGGTGCTGTGCGCGCTGTGTGCCTCGCCGATCCCGGCGAGCAGTTCGCGCACCGTCACGAACTGGTCCTTCAGGCTGAATCGCCCATGGCTGCGCAGCCGCGCGAGATCGTCGAGGCAGGCGGCGACGGCATCGACCCGCGCATCGACAAAGCGGTCGGCTTCGGCACGGCTTTCAGGCCGCGCGAACATCTCCGCATTGCGCGCGCGCATCGCCGCCCGCACCCGCTCCATCGCCGCGCGCCACGCCCCGGCATCGTCGTCGTCGACGAAATGGCCATAGACGCCGGGTTCGCCGCTCTTCTTGTTCTCGAGCAGCAGGTCGGTCATCCCGGCATAGGCGGAGACGACGAAGATGCGGCTATAGAGGTCGCCGCCCGAACACCCCGCGATCAGCACATTGTCGAACAGGGTCGCGGTCGCGGCCATCGAGGTGCCGCCGACCTTCTCGACGCTATGATGCCCCCTCATGCCGGCACCGCTTCGACGAGCGGGCCCGACGCGACCGTCAGCGGCTCGGGCTCGCCGCGATGGGCCAGGAACCAAGGCCGCGGTTTGTCGACACCGAACGGCTGTTCCAGCCGGTTGCTAACCGCATTATAGACGAGGAAGGCGTTGGCGCGGGGGAAGGGCGTGATGTTGCCGTTCGATCCGTGCATCAGGTTGCAGTCGAACAGGATGACGGTGCCGGGCTTGCCGGTCGGCGCGACGATGCCATGATCGTGCGCCAGTTCGGCGAGGTGATCCTCGTCGGGAACGCCATATTCCTGTTTCCTGAGCGAACTCAGATAATGGTCTTCGGGCGTCTCGCCGACGCAGGTCAGATAGGATCGGTGCGACCCCGGAATGACCATCAGCGGTCCGTTGTGCGGCGTGTTCTCGGCAAGCAGCACCGACATCGACAGCGCGCGCATCCGCGGCATGCCGTCCTCGACATGCCATGTCTCGAAATCGCTGTGCCAATAGAATTCCTTGCCCTTGAAACCCGGTTTGTAGTTGAGGCGCGACTGGTGGATGTAAACCTCGTCGCCGAGCAGGAAGCGCGCTACGTCGGCGAGCCGCGCGTCGGACGCGAGCCGCGCCATCGCGTCGCTCTGGCGGTGAATCTCGAAGATCGAGCGGATTTCACGGCTCTGCGGCTCGGCGACGATCGTCTCCGCGTCGAGCGCGGCGGGATCGGCGAGCAGCTTGCTCGCCGCCCCCTGCAGATGCGCGACCTCGGCGTCCGAGAAGACGCCTTTGAGGACGAGATAGCCGTCGCGGTCGAATTGCGTAGCCTGCGCCTCGCTGATCGGTGCATCCGGGTTCCAGTCGCCATGGACGACGGGGTCGAGACGCGGTAGCAGTTCGGCGCTTGCCGCGTGCCGCGATGGGTAGAGGTCTTTCACGGAATGTCCCCCTGCTGATGATGGATGGATTCAGTCGGCGGAGACGAGATCGGCCTCGGCCGGATAGGCACCGTTCTCGTCATGCACTTCCTTGCCGGTGACCGGCGGGTTGAAGACGCACGCGGTCAATATGTCGGTCTCGGGCCGCACGACGTGCCGGTCATGGTCGTTGAGCGCATACATGACGCCGGGCTGCAGCCTGTGGATTTCGCCGGTCGCGAGATCCTCGATCGTCCCGGTGCCCTTGAGGACGAGCACGGCTTCGAGGTGGTTTTGATAGTGCATCTTCAATTCCTCGCCGGCGAACATCGTCGTGACGTGGAAGGAAAAGCCCATATCGTCGTCCTTGAGCAGCAGGCGGGCGCTGACCCAGCCGTTCGAGCGGACGTTGCGATCCGATTTGCGGATATCGCCGAGATTGCGGATGAGCATGGATGTGTCTCCTGTTGATGAGGCCTATTCGGCGGCGACGGCGAAATCGTCGGCCATCGCCTCGCGCAGGCTCGTTTCGAGAATGTCGAGGCCGCCCGCGAGCAGCGCGTCGTCGATGATAAGCGGGGCGAGGATCTTGATGACCTCGCCGTGCGCGCCGCTGGTCTCGATGATCAGACCTGCATCGAAACAGGCGGCGGTCACCGCGTCGGCAAGCTCGCCCGATCCGACATTGATGCCGCGCATCATGCCGCGACCGCGGGTCTCGAAGCCATGCTCGGCGGCCATCGCATCGAGCCGCGCCGCGAGCAGGTCGCCGCGTCGCGCGATATCCGCCGTGAAGGCCCCGTCGCTCCAGAAATGGCGCAGTGCGGCGGTGGCGGTGACGAAGGCGTGGTTGTTGCCGCGAAAGGTGCCGTTATGCTCGCCCGGCGACCATTGGTCGAATTCGGGCCGGAACAGCGTCAGCGCAAAGGGCAGCCCCATGCCCGACAGCGACTTGGCCTGGGTGACGATGTCGGGCGTGAAACCCATCCCTTCAAAGCTGAAGAAGGAGCCGGTTCGCCCGCAGCCGGCCTGGATATCGTCGACGATCAGCAGCGCGCCATGCGCTTTCGCCAGCGCGGCGATGCGGCGCAGCCATTCAGGCGATGCGGTGTTGAGGCCGCCTTCGCCCTGCACCGTTTCGACGAGGATCGCGGCGGGGGCGTCGAGGCCGCTCGACGGGTCGGCGAGCCGCTGCGCGAGCAGGTCGGCGGTATCGACTTCGGGCCCGTGATAGCCGTCATAGGGTTCGTGGCTGACATGGGACAGCGGCACGCCCGCGCCGCCGCGCTTCGCGGCATTGCCGGTGCAGGCGAGCGCGCCCAGCGTCATGCCGTGAAAGCCGTTGGTGAAGGCGATGACCATCTCGCGCGCCGTGACCTTGCGCGCGAGCTTGATCGCCGCTTCGACCGCGTTGGTGCCGGTCGGGCCCGTGAACATCGCGCGATAGTCGAGCCCGCGCGGCTTCAGGATCAGCGCCTCATAGGTTTCGAGGAAGGCCGCCTTCGCGTCGGTATGAAGGTCGAGGCCGTGAGCGATGCCGTCGCCGCCGATATAGTCGAGCAGCGCCTGCTTCAGGATCGGATGGTTGTGTCCATAGTTGAGCGTCGAGCAGCCCGACAGGAAATCGAGATAGCGGCCGCCGCGATTGTCGTGCATCCACACGCCCGCCGCCTTGCCGAACTGGCGCGGCATCGACCGGGCATAGCTGCGGACCCCCGATTCACGGCGCTCATAGATGCTCCTGTCCGGAATCGCGCCGGACGGTTGAGGTGTCATGGTCATGGTTATCCCTGTGCTTGCTGAAACTTGCTGCGATCGATCGGGCCGATGCGGGCCTGATATTCGGTGGCGTGCGCACCGGCGAAATGGGTCTTGTTGTCGAACAGGACGCTACGCTCGAACGGCGCGTCCCAGGCGCGCGCGAGGCCGCGAAAGAGCGCCCACGAGGCATCATTGTCGTCGGTGACGGTCGTCGTCAGATGCGTTGCATCCTGCTGCGCGGGACGGGCGAACAATGCCCCGATCATCCGACTGGCGAGTCCTTTCCCGCGCCCCTCGACCGCGACCGCCACCTGCCACACGAAAAAGGCGTGCGGGTCGGACGGCGGGCGGTGGCCGGACACCCAGCCGACGATCCGGCCGTCCTTTTCCGCCACGATGCACTGATCGGCGAAATGTGCGCACTGGATGAGGTTGCAATAGGCGGAATTGCGATCGAGTGGCGGGCAGCGCGCGATCAGGGCGGTGATCGCCGGTCCGTCTTCGGCAACCGGTCTGCGCAGTTGCAGACCCGGCATCGATGCCGGCGCCGCGTCCGACACAGGCCTCAAGGGCAAGGATTCATTATTCTGGCGTTGATCCAGTATCGTTCATCTCCTGAAATATATTTCGGAGTCGCATGAAAAATTGCGAGTGGGGATGTGCAAAAACATACGCATTATTGAGAAGCGATCAACCCCTGCGGGGAAAAATGGTTCATAAAGCGAAATATATTTACCCGCATTCATCGGGAAGAATGGGATTGGTGCCGCCCCTCCGTGCCGCTAACAGGGGCGCATGCAGACCGAGATTGCGAATGCGACCCTGAAGGCCTTGCGGCGTATCCTGCGCGCGACCGATCGTGGGAGCCGCAAGCTGGCAGCGGCGACCGGCCTGACCCCGTCGCAACTGCTCGTCCTGCGCGAGGTCGAGGCGCGGGAAGAGGTCACGCCGGGAACGATCGCCCAGCGGCTCCAGTTCAGCCACGCCACGATCACGGCCATCACCGACCGGCTCGTCGCCCTCGGCCTCGTGACGCGGCGGCGCAGCGAGCGGGACAAGCGGCAGATATTCCTGGATGCGACCACGGAGGGCCGGCAGCGGCTCGCCGATGCGCCGGATGCGCTGCAGGAAATCTTCGCGCACCGCTTCGCCGCGCTGCCGTCGTGGGAACAGGCGATGATCCTCGCGAGCACCGAACGGCTGGCGGCGCTTCTGGGCGCCGCGGATATCGACGCCGCGCCGTTGCTCGACACCGGGCTGATCGACCGGGAGGGAACCGGCGCTCCGTAGATCGGGCGCGAGCCGATGGAATAACCGGGCCGCTACAGGCGTATGCCTGGCATGTCCGGCATTTTACACGTTCCTCTCCCTTGCTTGTCCAGCCCCGGTCCACGCGGACCGCCCCCTTGCGGATCGCCTTGTTCTCCGGAAATTATGATTGCGTTCGCGATGGCGCCAACCGCGCGCTGAACCGTCTGGTGGACCATCTTCTGCACCAGGCGGGCGCGCAGGTGCGCATCTATTCGCCGACGGCCCCGCAAAAGGCTTTCGCTTCGGTCGGCGACGTCGTGTCGGTCCGCTCGGCCTGCATTCCCGGGCGCCCCGAATATCGGCTCGCGCTCGGCTTCACGCGCGCGGCGCGCTCGGACATGGAGGCTTTTGCGCCCGACATCGTCCACCTGTCCGCGCCCGACATTCTCGGTCGGCAGGCCCAGAAATATGCGCGGGCCGCCGGTATCCCGGTGGTGGCGAGCCTGCACACCCGGTTCGAAACCTATCTCGACTATTATCGCCTCGGCTTCCTGCGGCGGCCCGTCGTCGATTATCTGGCGCGCTTCTACGGCGACAGCGATCACATCCTCGCGCCGACGCCGCCGATCCGCGACGAGATGGCCAGCCGCTTCGGCGATCGGAAGGTCTCGATATGGTCGCGCGGGGTCGACCGCGCGATGTTTCATCCGGCGCTGCGGAGCGAGGCGCTGCGTGCCCGGCTGGGCTACAAGCCGGACGAGATCGTGCCGCTGTTCTTCGGCCGGCTGGTGCTCGAAAAGGGGCTCGGCCTGTTCGCCGAGACGATCGCCCGCCTGCGGTCGCAGGGGTTGGCGGTGCGCCCGATGATCGTCGGCGACGGTCCGGCGCGCGACTGGATCGCGCGCCGTTTGCCCAACGCGACCTTCATGGGCTTGCTCGAAGGAAGCGAACTGGGCCAGGCGGTGGCGAGCGCCGATCTTCTCATCAACCCCAGCGTCACCGAAGCCTTCGGAAACGTCAATCTGGAGGCGATGGCGTCCGGCCTCGGCGTGGTGTCGGCCGATGTCGCGAGCGCGTCGGCGCTGATCGATCACGAACGGACCGGCCTGCTAGTGCCGGCGCGCGACGCCGGGGCCTATGCGGCCGCGGCGGCGCGGCTCATCGGCGAGCCGGCCCGCCTTCGCCTGCTGGGCCGCGCGGCGAGCGACGCGGCCGACCGCTTCCGCTGGGACGAGATACTGGCGGAGGTCGCGCGCGTCTATGAGCGCGTCGCGCGCCGCGAATCCGTTCCGACCTTGGCGAAAGTCGCCTGACGATGGCGAAACCGGTGCTTTTGGTGCATATGAGCCCGCGATGACCGATCGCCATGAAGACGACGATATCGCCGGCGAGCTGGCTGCGATGCGACGCTATGCTCGCGCGCTGGCGCGCGATCACCACGACGCCGACGACGTGGTGCAGGACGCCGTCGTTCGCGCGATCGAGCGCGATGCTGGTTACAAGCGGGGCCGGAGCCGCCAGCGCTGGCTGCTCGCGATCGTTCACAACGTCTTCGTTTCCGGGCTCCGGCGGCGGGCGGCCGAGCGACGGCGCGACGACCGCTTCGCCGAGACGCTGGTCGCCCATTCGGACGCGGCGCAGGAACATCACGCCCGGCTAACTGATATCGCGCGCTGCTTCGCGGCGCTGCCCGAGCATCAGCGCGCGGTGCTGCACCTGACCGCGGTCGAGGGACTGAGCTATCAGGAATGCGCCGACCTGCTGGATGTTCCGGTCGGGACGGTGATGTCGCGGCTCGCCCGGGCGCGCACGGCGCTTCGCGAACTGGACGAGCAGCCGGTCCCGACGACCGCGCTGCGCATCGTGGGAGGGCGGGGTGACTGACGGACCGAGCGATATGGAGATCGATGCCTATATCGACGGCGAGCTCGATGTCGAAGGCCGTTTCGCGGTCGAGGACTATCTGCGCCGCCATCCCGAAAAGGCAGCGGCGGTTCTGGGCGACATGGGGCGACGCAGCGCGTTGCAACTCCTCGCGCGCGGCCGGCAGCCGGTGCCGGCGCATCTGATCGAGGCGGCGCGTTCGCTTTCCTCCGCAGCACCCGTGCGGCGCCGGCTCTGGGCGCCGCTGGGCGGGCTGGCGGCCGCGGGAATGGCGGCGCTGGTGCTGACGATCGTCATCCGCACGCCGCCTGCCTATGTCGACGATGCGTTGACTTCGCACCGCGTCGCTCTTTTGCGCGCGGCGATGGATTCGCAGGTCGAGGCGCCGCGCTTCAACGCGCAGGAAATCCGCCGCGCGACCAACATCGCCGTGCCTGCGGTGCCGGAGGACTGGACGGTCACCGACGTGCAGCTCTTTCCGACGGAGCGGGGCCCGGCGCTGCTGATGGCGGTGCAGACGCAGGAGGGCGACCGGCTTTCCATCTTCCTACAGCGCCGGAAGAATGGCGCGCCCGAACAGCCCGACGCGATCCGCGAGGGCGCGCAGTCGGTAGCCTACTGGCGGCGCGGTGACATGTCCTACGCGCTGGTCGGCGAAAGCGAACCCGGCGAGATGGACGCGAGGGCGGAAGTGCTTGCACGCACATGGTCCTGATGCGGTATAGGGCGGCCGTATGGATCGATTGTTCAGGCTCTTCTTCTGGCTGGCGCTGCTCGTCACGCTCTGGTTCGCATGGTCTCCGCAACCCCCCATGCTGATCGAAAGCGACAAATCGCAGCATATGCTGGCTTTCGTGGTGCTGACCCTGCTGTTCTTCCTGGCCTATCCCGCCGTCCGCTGGTTCTGGATCCTCGCGGCGCTGGCGGCGCTTGGCGCGTTGATCGAGTTCGTGCAGTCGGTGCCGACGCTGCACCGCGACGGCGACATCGGCGACTGGTATGCCGACCTCGCCGCCATCGCGCTGACGATTGCGCTTTGCGTCGCGGTTCGGAAATTCGCCCGAAGGGAACGGGCGGGATAAAGCCGTCTACGAGGGCGGCCGACACCGGAACGCCCGCGCCGCAAGGGCGTTGGGAAACACATGTCGGTCAGGATCGGAACGGCGGGCTGGAGCATCGCGGCGCGTTATGCCGATGGCTTTCCGCACGAAGGCTTCGCGCTCGAACGCTATGCCGCGCGGCTTTCGTGCGTGGAGGTCAATTCATCCTTCTACCGATCCCACCGTCCCGAGACATGGTCGCGATGGGGCGCCATCGTGCCGCACGATTTCCGCTTTTCGGTCAAGGTGCCCCGCACGATCACCCATGAAAGGGCGCTGGCCGATTGCGGCGACCCGATCGCGAAGCTGCTCGACGAGATGGCCGGTCTTGGCGATAAGCTGGGCGTGCTGCTCGTTCAGTTGCCGCCGAAGCTCGTCTTCGATTCCGCTATTGCCGAAACCTTCTTTCACCAGCTTACCGCCGCGTCGGCGGCTCGCGTGGTGTGCGAACCACGGCATGCAAGCTGGTTCGCGGCCGAGGCCGACGACCTGCTCGCCAGCCTGCGGATCGCGCGGGTTGCCGCCGATCCAGCCCGGGTTCCTGCGGCGGCAATGCCCGGCGGATGGCGCGGCTTTTCCTATTGGCGGCTGCACGGGTCGCCCGTCGTCTATCATTCGCCCTATGGGGCCGAGCGGCTGAAATCCTATGGCGCGCAGATCGCGCAGGCGGAATCGGCGGCGCCGGCGTGGTGCATCTTCGACAATACGGCGTCCTTTGCTGCTCTGGGCGATGCGCTCGCGCTCGACGATCTGCTTTCGAACGATGGCGCGCAGCGCGAGGCCGACGGGTTCGCGCCGCGCGTCGGTCCCTAACCTTTGTTATGGAAGCCGTTGCGGGCGGCTCATATCGTCCTTGCAGCCCACAGGCATGGAAAATGGAGTCGCGACATGGGAGCCAAAGCCGATCACGACCTGTGGGGACAGGCGCTCGCGTTCGAAAGCCGCTATGGCGACGAGGCGCCGCGGATCATCGCCGGCAAGATCGCGCAGTTCAAGGCATCCGGCGAAGTGGCCGAAGCCGATTTCTGGGCCCAGGTTGCCGAGTGCCTGACCGATCTGCACGCGATCCGCTATCAGGGATATGGAACCCCCAGGGATGTGTCGCTGGACCCGGCTGTCGTCGCATCCGTCTCGAACGGCTCGCCTTCCGGAACCTAGGTCTGCGACCTAGACCTCCGACCGTCCACCGGCCTCGTGCGCCGCGGCCTTGCGGTCGATGGGCCTCGGGCGTTCGAGTCTTCGCAGCAATTGGCGGATGCTTCGCTGCGCCAGCGGATGGCGCCAGCGCGGCGCGATCGTCGTCAGGGGGCGCAGCACGAAAAGGCGCCGGGCCATCTCCGGATGGGGGATGGTCAGCGCCGCGTCGCTCCACGCCCCGCCCGACCAGAGCAGGATATCGAGGTCGAGCGTCCGCGCGCTCCAGCGCTGGCCCTTGCGGCGCCCGAAGGCCGCCTCGATCGCCTTCAGTCGATCGAGCATTTCGGGCGGGCTGAGCGGCGACGCGACGAGCGCGACGGCATTGGCGTAGCGCCGCCGCGACGGGCCGAGCGGTGCGCTGGCGATGATCGGACTCGCGTCGACCGGCTCGATCCCGACGCTCTCCATCGCGGCGAGCGCGGCCAGCAGCACTCGCCGCGGATCGCCATGGCGCGCATGGCGACGGTTCGACCCGAGCCCGATGGCATAGAGCGCCAGCGGCTCGGGAACATGGGATGGCGCGTCGCGCATGCGGCGGCGCCTATCGCAAGCGGCCGGCGATTGTAAGCCCGGCGTGCAATCCTTGGCGCACCCTATCCGAGTCACCGTCCCGTTCGTGTCGAGCGAAGTCGAAACACCTAATCGGTGTAGCGCAAGGCCGATGGGTGTCTCGACTTCGCTCGACACGAACGGATTGAGATGGGCGCCGTTTAGCGGAGGGCGGATACGGATCCTGAGCAGGTTGGTGAAGATTCTTTTCCGGCAAGGAACAACCGTTCCCCGGCGAAAGCCGGGGTCCACGCGCGGCAGCGCTGTGCCATCTGGGCCCCGGCTTTCGCCGGGGAACAGACCTTATCTGCCTGATGGGCGCATATAGGCCAAGCAAGCTCAGGATGAGGAAAAGAGAAACCGCGCCGAAACCGTATCCCCACAGATTCTAAACGAGCGGGCGGAACTCCTCGACCACCGCGCGATAGAGCGCGCGCTTGAACGGGACGATCAGCCTTTCGAGCTCGTCGAGTTCTGCCCAGCGCCACGCGCGGAATTCCTGATGGGGGGTGACGATATGGACGTCGGCATCCTCGCCCATGAAGCGCATCAGGAACCAGTTCTGGCGCTGCCCGCGATAGCGGCCGCCCCACACCGTGCCGATCAGATCGTCGGGAAGGTCGTAGAGATGCTCGGTCCGGCTGCGCGCGATGATGTCGACCAGCCCCGCGTGGACGCCCGTTTCCTCCTCCAGCTCGCGCAGCGCCGCGGCTTCGGCATCCTCGCCGGGGTCGATGCCGCCCTGCGGCATCTGCCAGGCGTCGGCGCTCGAATCGAGTCGCTGGCCGACGAAGATGCGGCCGGTCCGATTGGCGAGCATCACCCCCGCGCAGGGGCGATAGGGCAGGGCGCCGGCGTCGCTCATGCCGTCTGTTCGGCCACGATCGCCTTGAGGACGGTCAGGTTGCCGCGAATATCGTCCCTGGCGCTCGGAACGCCCTGCGAAAGGCAGATATAGCCGTGGATGGTGCCCGCCGCCTCGCGATAGGTCGTGGGCACGCCCGCCTCGATCAGCTTGGCGGCATAGGCACGGCCCTGGTCGCGCAGCGGGTCGAGGCCCGCGGTGACGAGCAGCGTCGGCGGCAGGCCTTCGGCAGGGAAGTTCAGCGGCGCGGCGCGGTAATCGTCCTCGACCCACTGATACTGGTCGCCGAACCAGGTCATGCCGGCTTCGGTCAGCAAATGGCCTTCCTTGAAATCGCGGTAGCTCTGCCAGTCGTTGTGGGTCGACACGGCCGGATAGATGGGATGGATGGCGATCACCGGTTTCGACGCCGGCCGGTCGCGCAGCGACAGCGCCGTGACGATGGTCAGGTTGCCGCCCGCGCTGTCGCCCGACAGGACCAGGCCGGTGCAGGGAAAATTGTCGGCGACCCAGCGTGTCGCGGCTTCGCAATCCTCGGGCGCGGCGGGGAAGGGGTGTTCCGGAGCTAGGCGGTAATCGACCGCGATCACCGGCATGTCGAGGATGCGCGCCGCCTCCGCGCAATAGGGATCGTGGGTTTCGAGATCGCCGATCACGAAGCCGCCGCCGTGATAGAAGACCATCACCGGCCCCGCTTCGCGGTCGGGGCGTTCGTCGTAGATGCGGATCGGAATCGCGCCTGCCGGCCCCGGGATGGTGCGATCCTCGACCTTGGCGATGGCGCCGCGCGGGACGTCGGCAAGCTGCCCCATCGCGCGCATCATCCCGCGCGCGCCCTCCGGCGGCAGTTCCTCCATCTTCGGGCCCTCCTGCGCGTTCAGGAAGGCGAGAAAACCCGCCACATCGGGGCGGACATAGGGGGTGGTGCCGTCGGTCATCCTGTCGATCCCTTGCTGTTGTCTGCGCAAGCTATTCGGCATCGCCGCGGATAATTCAATGGCATTTGACAACTGGTTTTGGAATGGCGGGTGCGCGGCTGCTTGGCCGCCGACAATTTTTTCTCAATTGCGGCTTGGCGCGGACGAGCCTAGGCCGAATCACGGTTCGCAGGTTTTGAAGGCAGAAGATAGAATGGCGACAGCGGTAGCGGACGAGGCGGCAGCACCCGAGTCCTCCCTTTCCGATGCGGTGGTGGTGCGTTTCGCGGGCGACTCGGGCGACGGCATGCAGCTTACCGGGGGCCAGTTCACGCTTTCGACCGCGCTGGCCGGAAACGATCTGGCGACCTTCCCCGACTTTCCCGCCGAGATTCGCGCGCCGCAGGGCACGCTGTTCGGCGTTTCGGCTTTCCAGATCAATTTCGGGTCGAGCGAGATCACGACCGCGGGCGACGCGCCCGACGTGCTCGTCGCGATGAACCCCGCGGCGCTCAAGACCAATGTCCCCCAGCTCAAGCCCGGCGGGCTGATCATAGCCGACGAGGGCGAGTTCAACGACCGCAACCTCGCCAAGGCGAAATATGACGCGAACCCGCTCGAGGACGGCAGCCTCGCCAAGTGGCAGCTCCTCAAGCTCAACATCAGCCAGGCGACGATGGACGCGGTCAAGCCCTTCGGGCTCGGCAACAAGGAAGCGCTGCGCTGCAAGAACATGTGGACGCTGGGGCTGGCGCTCTGGATGTTCGACCGCGACCGCCAGCCGCTGATCGAATGGCTGAAGGCGAAGTTCGCCAAGGACCCCAATCTCGCCGACGCCAATATCGCGGCGCTCAATGCGGGCCACGCCTTCGGCGAGACGGCCGAGCTGTCGGGGCCGCTCAAGCAGCATCACGTCGCGCCGGCGCCCGTAGCACCGGGCCTTTATCGCACGCTGACGGGGGCCGAGGCGATCGCGCTCGGCCTCGTTGCGGGCGCGCAGCTTGCGAAGCTGCCGATGTTCTTCGGCGGCTATCCGATCACGCCTGCGTCGGCGATCCTCCACCATCTGTCGCGGCTCAAGGAATATGACGTCACGACCTTTCAGGCCGAGGACGAAATCGCCGCCATCTGCTCGGCGATCGGCGCCAGCTATGGCGGTTCGCTCGGCGTGACCAGTTCGTCGGGGCCGGGCATCGCGCTCAAGGGCGAGGCGATGGGGCTCGCGATCATGACCGAGCTGCCGCTGGTCATCGTCAACTCGCAGCGCGGCGGCCCCTCGACCGGCCTGCCGACCAAGACCGAGCAGTCGGACCTCTATCAGGCGGTCTATGGCCGCAACGGCGATGCGCCGATGCCGGTAATCGCCGCGCGCTCGCCGGGCGACGCCTTCGAATGCGCGATCGAGGCTTGCCGCATCGCGACGCAATATATGACGCCCGTGATGCTGCTGACCGACGGCTACATCGCCAATGCCGCCGAACCGTGGAAGGTCCCCGACCTGACCGCTTATGAGGCGTTCCCGGTCGAGTTCCTGACCGAAGTGCCGGAGGGCGGCTTCAAGCCCTATGGACGCGACGAAAAGCTGGCGCGCCCGTGGGTGAAGCCGGGAACGCCCGGTTTGCTCCACCGCATCGGCGGGATCGAGAAGGAGGTCGACACCGGCCACCTCAACTATCAGCCCGCCAACCATCAGGCGATGACCGACCTGCGCAAGATGAAGATCGACGGGATCAAGGTTCCCGACCAGATCGTCGAACTCGGCGCCGAGGGCGGCCGGCTCGCGGTCGTCGGCTGGGGATCGACCTATGGCCCGATCCACCAGGCGGTGCGCCGCAAGCGCGCCGAAGGAGCGGACGTCAGCCACATCCATATCCGCCACATCTGGCCGCTGCCCGCCAATCTGGGCGCGCTGCTCAAGAGCTACGACCGGGTCATCGTGCCGGAGATGAACACGGGCCAGCTCAAGACGGTGCTCCGCGACCAGTATCTGGTCGACGCGAAACCGGTGAACAAGGTTTCGGGCCAGCCCTTCCGCATCGCCGAGATCGAAGCCGCCATCGAGGAGGCGCTGGGCTGACGCGAAAGCGTCGTTGCCCCGAGAGGAAACAGCATGAACGAGATGACCACCATCGCCCGCACCACGACGCTCAAGGACTGGGAGACCGATCAGGAGGTCCGCTGGTGCCCCGGCTGCGGCGACTATGCGATCCTGAAGGCGGTGCAGCGCACGCTGCCCGACATCGGCGCGGTGCCGGAAAATACGGTGTTCATCAGCGGCATCGGCTGTTCGTCGCGCTTTCCCTATTATGTCGAAAGCTATGGTTTCCACACGATCCACGGCCGCGCGCCGGCGTTCGCGACGGGGCTGAAGCTCGCCAATCCGGACCTCGACGTGTGGATCATCACCGGCGACGGCGACGGGCTGTCGATCGGCGGCAACCACACGATGCACGTCATCCGCCGCAATCTCGACTGCCAGATCATGTTGTTCAACAACGAGATCTATGGCCTGACCAAGGGACAATATTCGCCGACGAGCCGCGTCGGGACGAACAGTCCCTCGACCCCCTTCGGTTCGATCGACCGCCCGGCGCAGCCCTGTGCCTTCGCGCTCGGCGCGGGGGCGCGCTTCGTCGCGCGCGGCTTCGACGTGTCGAAGGAGCTGCCGAACGTGCTGAAGGCCGCGCACGCCCACAAGGGCGCCGCCTTTATCGAGATTTTCCAGAACTGTATCGTCTATAACAAGGACGTGTTCGAGGATTTCGCCGCGCCCAAGGGGGCGGAGGACCGCCAGCTCTGGCTGAAGCATGGCGAGCCGATGCTGTTCGCCAAGGGCGCCAAGGGGATTGCGCTCGACCATGCGGCGCTGACGCTCAAGGTCGTCGACGTGGTCGACGGCGACTGGCAGGCGGCGGGCGTAATCGTCCACGACGTCACCAACCGCAGCGTCGCGCACATGCTGGTCGAGATGCGCTTCGGCGAGTTCCCGATGGCGCTCGGCGTCCTCTACGACGACCCGCGCCCGACCTTCGAGGCCGATGTCTGGCGCCAAAATGAGGCCGCCGCCGCAGGCAAGACGGCCGACCTCCAGGGGCTGCTCAAGAAGGGGCAGACCTGGACGGTGAAGGAAGGCGGACCCGACCTTTAGGGTTCCGCCGTGCGCGCGGAGCCGGGCCCTGACGTCATGGCGCCGCGCGACAGGCGATTGTCTTGCGCGCCGCTTTGCGGCACACAAGGTCTATGAACACGCATGTCAGGAAGGCGCGCGGCGAGAGGCTGCTGGGGGCGGAGCGTTCGTTCCGCTCCGGCGGGCTCGTGCCGCGACTGATCCGGCACGCGCCGGCCGCCTTCTTCCACCGCCAGCTCGACCGCATCGACGCGGGGCTCGACCATGGCGCGATCGAGGGGCATCTGCCCGACGGCAGCGTCCGCATGCTGGGCGGCCGCGGCAAGGGACCGGTCGCGGTCGTCCATGTGCAGAGCTGGTCCGCGCTGGTGCGTCTCGCGCTCTCGGGCTCGGTGGGCTGGTATCGCGCATGGGATCGCGGTGAATGGTCGTCGGTCGACCCGGTGCCGCTGTTCGACCTGTTCATGCGCAACGCGGAATCGCTGGGCCGGGCGGCGCGCGCGCGCGGACCATGGCGCTGGATCAACCGAGCCGCGCATTTCCTCAACCGCAACAGCCGCAGCGGCGCGCGGCGCAACATCCTCGCGCATTACGATCTCGGCAATGATTTCTACCGCCTGTGGCTCGACGCTGGCCTGAACTATTCGAGCGCGCTGTTTGCCGATGCCGCGCAGACGCTGGAGGAGGCGCAGGCGGCGAAGGTCGATGCGATCCTCGACCGGCTCGACCTGCGGTCGGGCAGCCGCCTGCTCGAGATCGGCTGCGGCTGGGGCGCGCTGGCCGAGCGCGCGGTCGAGCGGCACGACGTCCTCTACACCGGCATCACGCTGTCGCCGGCGCAGGCGGAGGTCGCCGCCGCGCGGCTCGCCGCGGTCGACCTGTCGGACCGCTCGCGCATCGCCCTGTGCGACTATCGCGACATGACCGGCGCGTTCGATGCGATCGCGAGCGTCGAGATGGTCGAGGCGGTGGGGCAGGCCTATTGGCCCGCCTATCTTGACACGATCGCGCGGCTGCTGCGGCCCGGGGGGAAGGCGGTGATCCAGTATATCGCGATCAACGACGCGCTGTTCGCGCGCTATGCCGCGAGCAGCGATTTCATCCAGGCCCACATCTTTCCCGGCGGCTGCCTGATCTCGGAAAGCCGCTTCCAGGCACTCGCCGAAGCGCGCGAGCTCGCGTGGCGCGACGTCCGGCGGTTCGGCGGCGACTATGCCGAAACGCTGCGCGAATGGCGCGCGCGCTTCGACGCGGCGGTCGGCGACGGGCGCCTGCCCGCCGGTTTCGACGACCGCTTCGTCGGCCTGTGGCGCTATTATCTGCAATATTGCGAGGGCGGTTTCCGTGGCGGCGGCATCGACGTCGCGCAGGTCACGCTCGAAAAGGCGGGCTGAAAAACAGGAAGAAGGGGAGACAGATTTGCGACGATTTGCAATGGCGGCGCTGCTTTGCGCCGCGGCGGCCGTGGGGAGTGCCCCCGCATCGGCCCAGACGACAACCCAATTGCCGGAGGATCTGAACGTGCTGTTTTGGAGCCAGGACCAGCGTGACCTCGCTTTTCGCACGATGGAGACGGTCCCGAAGGTGGTCGTCCACACGGTCGAGGCGGGTGGCCCGGTCCACCCGCTGCCGCAGGGCGCGCCGGTCGACCTCGGCATCGACGTCGATGCCTATATGGCGGGGCAGCGCAACGCCGGGCTGATCATCGTTCAGGATGGGAAGATACGCCTCGAGAAATATGCGCTCGGCTATGTCCCCGATGGGCGCTGGACAAGCTTTTCGGTGGCCAAGAGCTTCACCTCGACGCTGGTTGGCGCCGCGGTGAAGGACGGCTTCATCAAGAGCCTCGACGACAAGGTCACCGCCTATATCCCGGGGCTGAAAGGTTCGGCCTATGACGACGTCAGTGTCCGCCAGTTGCTGACGATGACGTCGGGCGTCCAATGGAACGAGGATTATACCGATCCCAAATCCGACGTCGCGCAGTTCAACCTGCAACAGCCGGTCCCGGGTGAGGATATAACGGTCAGCTATATGAAGACCTTGCCGCGCGAAGCGCCCGCGGGGTCGAAGTGGGTCTACAAGACCGGCGAGACCAATCTGATCGGGGTGCTCGTATCGAGCGCGACCGGCAAGACGCTGTCCGCCTATCTGTCCGAAAAGGTCTGGCGGCCGTTCGGGATGGAGCAGAACGCCGTGTGGATGCTCGGCCCGACGGGGCACGAGATCAGCGGCTGCTGCCTGTCGGCGAGCCTGCGCGACTATGCGCGCTTCGGCGAGTTCATCCTCGGCGGCGGCGTCGCGGGCGGGCAGACGGTGCTGCCCGACGACTGGCTTGCCGCGGCGACGACGAAGCAGGCCGATATCGACATGCCGGGGCGCGGCTATGGCTATCAATGGTGGACCAACGACGACGGCAGCTTCGCCGCGCAGGGCATCTTCGGCCAGGGCATCTTCATCGACCCGAAGCGGCGGCTGGTGATCGCGTCGAACGGCAACTGGCCGACCGCGACCGACCCCGAGGGCGTCGGCGCGGCGCGCGAGGCTTTCTACAAGCAGGTGCAGGCGGCGGTGGACCGGGAAGGCCAATAGCCATCCCGCGAAAATCACGTTGCCAGCGAAAACCGGGACCTTCATCAGCATCCCCGCGAAGGCGCGGATACTTCTCCGTCATTGCGAGCGGAGCGAAGCAATCCAGAGTGGCGTAAACCGCCCTGGATTGCTTCGCTCTGCTCGCAATGACGATTCCTTCCAAGGCGTCATGCTGTATTCCCGGCGCTCACCGGGCCGCGGATCAGGGCGCCGCGACGGCGGTGGCGCGCTGCGCTGCCCATGCGGCGGCGAGCGGGATCAGGATGCCGAGCAGTATGATCCACCAGGCGTCGGCGAGCGTGACCGCGCGATAGACGCCGGCGCCGATCACCGCGCCCGCGACGATCCATCCCGCGCCCGTGCCGCCCGACACGCGCATCGCGACCCAGCCGCCGGCGAAGGTGCCGACGAACCAGCCGACGAGCAGCGCGACGGTCGAACCGACCGGGATCAGCACTTCGCCGGTCTGCGGATCATAGACATCGGGCGACAATTCGCTGCCCGCATATTGGGCGAGCCAGATCAGGCCGAAGGCGATGACGATGCCGGCCACGGCCGCGATCGCCGAACGCAGGATGTTGCTGCTCATTCCCGATGCCTTTGCGAATTGGTCCTGTCGAGCAAGCCTGTTGCCACAGGAAAGCAAAGATCGCGTTAAGCCTCTTCCATCACCTTGGGAAGCGCATGATAGGCGGTGCTGTCGAAGCCCTCGACCATCAACTGCGCGACATATTCGCCGACCGCCGCCGGGTCCTTGATGCTCTGCGGGTCCTCGCCGGGATAGGCGCGGGCGCGCATCTGGGTGCGCGTGCCGCCGGGGTCGAGGATCGCCGTGCGCACGGTCGAGATGTTGCGCATTTCGGCGCCATAGCAGGTCACCAGCGTCTCGAACGCCGCCTTGGACGCCGCATAGGCGCCCCAATAGGCGCGCGGATTCCGCGCGACGCCGGTCGACAGCGCGAGCAGGCGGCCGTTCGCCGACCGCCGCAGCAACGGGTCGAAATTGGCGATCAGTGCCTGCTGTGCGATCAGGTTCAGCGTCAGCAGCCGGTTGAATTCCTTGCCGTCGATCGCGGCGACGGGGGTCAATGTGCCGAGCATCGCGGCGTTCATCACCAGCATGTCGATCTGCTGCCAGCGCTCGGCCATCGCGCTCGCCAGCCGCGCGATGCTGTCGCCGTCGGTCAGGTCGAGCGGCGCGATCGTCGCGCTGCCGCCCGCGGCATGGATGCGATCCTCCAGTTCCTCGAGCCCGCCCGCGGTGCGCGCGGTGATCACGACATGCGCGCCGCGCTGCGCGAGCGAATAGGCGATCGCCTCGCCGATGCCGCGGCTCGCGCCGGTGACGAGCGCGACCTGCCCCGCCAGTTCTTCGGATGTTTTGGTCATTTCGTCAGACAACCCGCTCGGCAAGCAGTGAAAATTGATCTTCCAGGCTGTTCTCGTCGAAGTCGGTCAGCGTGGTCGGATAGTCGCCGGTGAAGCAGGCGTCGCAATATTGCGGGCAGGCATCGGTGCGCCGCGCTTCGCCGAGCGCGCGATACAGGCCGTCGATGGTCAGAAAGGCGAGGCTGTCGGCATTGATGAAATTCGCCATCTGTCCGACCGTCATCTGCGCGGCGAGCAGCTTCGCGCGCTCGGGCGTGTCGACGCCATAGAAGCAGCTGTGCGAGGTCGGCGGGCTCGCGATGCGCATATGAACCTCGGCGGCGCCGGCATCGCGCATCATCTGCACGATCTTGAGGCTGGTGGTGCCGCGCACGATCGAATCGTCGATCAGCACGACCCGCTTGCCGTTGATCAGCGCCCGGTTGGCATTGTGCTTCAGCTTGACGCCGAGGTGACGGACCTTGTCGCTCGGCTGGATGAAGGTGCGCCCGACATAGTGCGATCGGATGATGCCGAGCTCGAAGGGAATGCCCGATTCCTGCGCATAGCCGATCGCGGCGGGCGTGCCCGAATCGGGGACGGGGATGACGAGGTCGGCATCGACCGGATTCTCGCGCGCCAGTTCCGCGCCGATCGCCTTGCGCACCGAATAGACGCTGGTGCCGTCGACGATCGAGTCGGGACGCGAGAAATAGACATATTCGAAGATGCAGGGCCGCGCCGGATGGCTGGCGAAGGGGTGGTGCGAGATGAGTTCGCCGTCGCGTACGATCACCAGTTCGCCCGGTTCGACCGTGCGGACGAATTCGGCGCCGACCACGTCGAGCGCCACCGTTTCCGACGCGAAGATATAGGCGTCGTTCAGCCGGCCGATGACGAGCGGCCGAATGCCGAGTGGATCGCGGCACCCGATCATGCCTTCCGCGGTCAGCACGATCAGCGAATAGGCGCCCTCGACCTGCTTCAGCGCGTCGATGAAGCGGTCGAGCAGGGTGCGATAGCTCGACGTGGCGACGAGGTGGATGATCACCTCCGTGTCGCTGGTCGACTGGAAGATGGCACCGCGCCGCACGAGCTGTTTGCGCAGCGCCATGGCGTTGGAGATATTGCCGTTGTGCGCGATCGCGAAGCCGCCGGTGGCCAGCTCCGCGAACAGCGGCTGGACGTTGCGCAGCGCCGTCTCGCCCGTCGTCGAATAGCGGACATGGCCGATCGCCGCGGCGCCCGAAAGCTGGCGGATGATGTCGTCGCGGTCGAAATTGCCCGCGACATGGCCCATCGCACGGTGGGTATGGAAATCGCGGCCGTCGAAGGCGGTGATGCCGGCGGCTTCCTGTCCGCGATGCTGCAGCGCGTGCAGGCCGAGCGCGGCGACCGCGGCGGCGCTGTCAGCGCCATGGATGCCAAAGACGCCGCACTCCTCGCGGAGCTTGTCGTCGTCGAAAGGGTGGGTCGTCAGCATGTCAATCCGGGGGCAGGGGGCTGGGACTGCCGCGCATATAGGAGCGGCAATGGCAAATGTCGCCCCCTCATTTCGCCTTCCGGTCGCCCGGACGGGCCGCGGTGGGGTGACAGCCCCGCCGATCCTGCTCTAAAGCGCCGTTTCATGGACCCGTCCCGCGATACAACCGACCGTTTCCTGCCGCGCTTCGACGCCGCAGGCCTCCTGACCGCGATCGTCGTCGATGCCGATCGTTCGACCTTGCTGATGGTCGCGCATATGAACGAGGAAGCGATCGCGCGGACGCGCGCGACCGGACAGGCGCATTTCTGGTCGCGGTCGCGGCAGGCGCTCTGGCGCAAGGGCGAAACCTCGGGCAACGGGCTGACCGTCGTCGAGATGCGTGTCGATTGCGATCAGGATGCGCTGCTGCTTCGCGTGCGTCCGGCGGGACCCGCGTGCCACACCGGGCGCCGGTCGTGCTTCTATCGCCGGGTCGAGGCCGACGGCGGCCTGACCTTTCTGGACGACGATGCGCAGGGCTGACGGCCTGCTGTTCGGCGCGCTGGCGTTGCTTGCCGGATGCGGCTCGCCGCCGCCGGGGGACGGGGAGGCCGCGATCGACACGCGAAACCCGCTCGAACGCGCGGCGCGCGAACGCGGTATCGTCCGGGCCGAGGCGAGCGAGCCCACCGGCGTGTTCGAGCGCGCCCACGATCTGGGCCGCGACGCGATGTGCGTGGTGCCCGACGGACCGGGGCGGTGGCGGTTCGCGCTGACCGCCGCCTTCGGTCCGGGCCTTTCCTGCACGACAAAGGGAACGCTCGTGCGCGCAGCGGAAGGCGAGGGGCGGTGGCGCCTGTCGTTCGCCGGGACGCCGGGGTGCGACGTGGCGGTGCGCGAAGAGGACGACGAGCTTGCCCTTCCGGGGCGCCTGCCGCCGCAATGCGCCAACCTCTGCCCCGAGCGCGCTTCGCTCGCCGGCCTCCGCCTGCCGCGCGCGAGTTGGTCGGAAGAGGATGCGAGACGCTTGCAGATCGCCGGAAAAGACGGCAACAGGTTCCGGCCGTGCGATCGCTGACTCGCGGGCTTTCCACCCGACCTGCTGCCCTTGACGTTCACGTCAACGGAAACTAGTCTTGGCCGCATGACCGAAGAATACGGCCACGCCCATATCGACACGCCCGATCATCTGGGGCGTGAGCAATATAGCATTACCGATCTTTCCACCGAATTCGGCGTGACCGCGCGCGCGCTGCGCTTTTACGAGGACGAAGGACTCATCAGTCCGTCGCGCAAGGGGCTGTCGCGCATCTATTCGAAGCGCGACCGCGCGCGGCTGGCGTGGATTTTGCGCGCCAAGCGCACCGGCTTCAGCCTCGCCGACATCCGCGAGATGATCGACCTCTACGACGTCGGCGACGGCCGGAGGCTGCAGCGGCAGGTGACGATCGAGAAATGCCAGGAGCGCATCTCGCTGTTGCGTCGTCAGCGCGACGATATCGACAGCGCGGTCGAGGAGTTGACGCGCTTCATCGATACGGTGAAAAAGGTCGATCAAGGCGAAAAGGCCGACTGAAACCCTCCCCGGGACGGACATTGTTGCCAACCTGACTTTCGGAAAGATGACCCATGCCCGTCTATCGCGCCCCCGTGAAGGATTCGCTGTTCCTGTTGAATGAGGTGCTCGGCATCGAACGCTATGCCGGGCTTCCCGGTTTCGCCAACGCGACCCCCGACATGGTCGAAGCGGTGCTGACCGAGGCCGGACGATTCTGCGAGGAAGTGCTTTTCCCGATCAACTATTCGGGCGATCAGCAGGGTTGTACCCACCACGAGGACGGCAGCGTGACGACGCCCGAAGGGTTCAAGGACGCGTACAAGGCCTATTGCGAGGCGGGCTGGACGCTGCTGACTCAGCCGGAGGCGTTCGGCGGGCAGGGGCTTCCCCACGTCGTCGGCTTTCCGGTCGAGGAATATCGCATGGCGGCGAACCAGGCCTTCGCCATGTATCCGGGGCTGACGCAGGCGGCGGTTGCGGCGATCCTCGTCAAGGGATCGGATGAGCAGAAGGCCGTCTATGTCCCGAAGATGATCTCGGGCGAGTGGGGCGGGACCATGAACTTGACCGAGCCGCATTGCGGTACCGACCTCGGCCTGATCCGCACCCGCGCGGTGCCGAATGGCGACGGCAGCTACGGCATCACCGGGACCAAGATCTTCATCTCGTCGGGCGAGCACGACCTGACCGACAATATCGTCCACCTCGTCCTCGCCAAGACCCCCGACGCGCCCGACAGCGTCAAGGGCATCTCGCTGTTCATCGTGCCCAAGTTCCTCGTCGATGAGGACGGTTCGCTGGGCGAGCGCAACACGCTGTCGTGCGGTTCGATCGAACACAAGATGGGCATCCACGCCAACGCGACCTGCGTGATGAACTACGACGGCGCGAAGGGCTGGATGGTCGGCGAAGAGAACAAGGGGCTCGCCGCGATGTTCGTGATGATGAACGCGGCGCGCCTCGGCGTCGGCATCCAGGGACTGGGACAGGCCGACATCGCGTTCCAGAACGCCGTGCAATATGCGCAGGACCGGCGCCAGGGCCGCGCGCTCACCGGCCCGCAGGACCCGCAGGAAAAGGCCGATCCGCTGTTCGTCCATCCCGACGTGCGCCGCATGCTGATGGACGGCAAGGCGGTGGTCGAGGGCCTGCGCGCGCTCTGCCTGTGGGGCGCCCTGCAGGTTGATCTGTCGCACGCCGCCGAGAGCGAGGAGGAGCGCCAGCAGGCCGACGACCTGATCAGTCTGCTGACCCCGGTGATCAAGGGCTATGGCACCGACAAGGGATTCGACGTCGCGGTCAACGCGCAGCAGGTGTTCGGCGGGCACGGCTACATCGAGGAACAGGGCATGTCCCAATATGTCCGCGATGCCCGCATCACGATGATCTACGAAGGCGCCAACGGGGTGCAGGCGATGGACCTCGTCGGCCGCAAGCTCGCGCAGAACGGCGGGCGCGCCATCCAGGCTTTCTTCGCCATCGTCGACGCCGAATGTGCCGCCGCGAAAGATAAGCCCGCCTTTGCCGATCTCGCCGGGCGCCTAGAGAAGGCGAATGGCGAACTCAAGGCCGCGACGATGTGGTTCATGCAGAACGGCATGGCCAACCCGAACAATGTCGGCGCGGGCGCGCATCACTATATGCACATCATGGGGATCGTCGCGCTGGGGCTGATGTGGCTGCGCATCGCCGAGGCGGCGCAGAAGGCGCTGGACGAAGGCCGCGGCGATGCCGCCTTCCTCGAAGCCAAGCTGGTCACGGCGCGCCATTTCGGCGAACGTTTCATCCCCGACGCAGGCGCGCTGCGCCGCAAGATCGAGGCAGGCAGCGAAGCGATGATGGCGTTGACGCCGGAGCAGTTCGTCGGGGCCTGACGATGCGCGCGCGCAACCATTGCCGCCGTCGTGCGTGGCGATGGCGATGAGCGCGGCTGACCTGACCCCGATCGTCGCCGAGGGGCGCAATTGCTGGCGCGTCGCGCGGGCGCGCAGGGCGCGGATGATCGTCGACGCCGCCGATTATTACGCCTTGCTCGCGCGGCTGATGGCCGATGCGAAGGAGCGCATCCTGCTGATCGGCTGGGATTTCGACCCGCGGATCGCGCTGACCCCCGATGCCGACGGCAGCGGTGAGGCGCTCGGCCATTACATGCTGCGGCTGGCGAAAAACTGCCCCGACCGCGACATCGACATATTGCGCTGGAATTTCGGCGGCCTCAAGCAGCTCGCGATGCCGAGCATCGTCACGATGGTGCTGCGCTGGAAGGTCACGCGATCAATCAGCTTCCGGCTCGACAGCGCGCACCCCGTGGGATGCAGCCATCATCAGAAAGTCGCGGTGTTCGACGATCATCTCGCGGTGTGCGGCGGCATCGATGTCGGCGCACGGCGCTGGGACACGCGCGCGCATGCCGACGCCGACCCGCACCGCACGACACCCGACGGCAAGCCCTATATGCCCTGGCACGATTCGACGATGATCCTCGCCGGCCCCGTCGGCGAGGCGCTGGCCGAACTCGGCAACGAACGCTGGCAGCGCGCGACGAACAAGCCGCTACGCGACCTGAGCGGCGCGGGCGAGCCGTGGCCCGAGGGGCTGGAGCCCGATTTCCGCGACGTCGATGTCGCCATCTCGCGCACCCGCGCCGAATATGACGGCTATCCCGAGATACGCGAGATCGAGCAGCTCTATCTCGACCTCATCGCGGGTGCGAAGCGCTTCATCTATTTCGAGAATCAATATTTCACCTGCGGCAAGATCGCCGCCGCAATCGCCGAACGGTTGAACGAGGACGACCCGCCCGAATTCGTGCTGGTGATGCCGAAACAGGCCGACGGCTGGCTCGAACAGATGGCGATGGACGCCGCGCGCGCGAAGCTGGTGCGCGAGATCGCCAAGGCGAAGCACGGCGACCGGCTGCGCATCTATGTTCCGCATACCGTGGGCGGCGATCCCATCTATGTCCATGCCAAGACCGCGATCGTCGACGACCGGCTGATCCGTGTCGGATCGGCCAACCTCAACAATCGCTCGATGGGGCTCGACAGCGAATGCGACGTGACGATCGACGCCGCGCTACCCGCCAATCGCGACGTCGGGCCGACGATCCGGCGCCTGCGCGAATCGCTGATCGCCGAGCATCTGGGCGTCGAACGCGACGACGTCGCGCGCGCCTTCGACCGCACCGGATCGTTGATCGAGACCGTCGAGGCGCTGCGCGGCGACGGCCGCTCGCTCGAATGGCTCGACCTGATCGCGCCCGGCCCGCTCGACGAATATATCGCCGAGAACGAATTGCTCGACCCGACGAGCCCCGACGCCATGTTCGAAAGCCTGACCGAGCGCGGCCTCCGCAAAAGCTGGCACCGCGGCAAGGCGTGGATGAAGCGCCACCGGCCGTTCAAATAGACGATCGTCATTGCGAGACGAAGCAAACTCCCCTCGGTCGGCACGCTTCCGGCTTTCCGTCACCCTGAACTTGTTTGGCGTACATATCCTTCAGATAGAGGTGCTCCCTCCGCGTAAGGGCTTGTTCCCCGGCGAAAGCCGGGGCCCACGCGGGGCAGCGCCATGCCATCTAGGCCCCGGCTTTCGCCGGGGAACGGCACCTGTCCAAAAGGGGCGCCGGGCGAGAACGCGGGCCATGGATGCCGAAACAAGTTCAGCAGGACGAAGCTTAGGATAGCCGCGGTTCCTGCCCCCTCGCTTCGCGATGAAGGAAAGCCGTGGGTCAGTCGGCCAGCGACAGGATATGCCGCGCCTGTTTCAGGTGCGGCGCGTCGACCATCTTGCCGTCCAGTTGCAGCACGCCCGCGCCGGGATTGGCCGCGAAGGCATCGACGATCGCCTGCGCGCGCGCGACTTCGTCGGCGGAAGGGGTGAAGGCGGCGTTGATCGGCGCCACCTGCGCCGGGTGGATCGCCATCATGCCGGTGAAACCGTCGCGGCGCGCCCGCGCCGCATAGGCCGCCAGCCCGTCCCCGTCGTCGATCGCGGGAAACACCGTATCGATCGCCGCGACCCCGGCGCCGTGCGCCGCGAACAGGGTCAGCACGCGCGCGACGCGATAGGGGTCGGTATAGTCGCCGTCGGCTTCGCGGCTGGTCGCCGCGCCGATCGCGGCGGGCAGGTCCTCGGCGCCCCAGGTCAGGCCGATCAGCCGTGCGCCGACCTCGCGATAGCTGCCGAGCGTGAAGATGGCGGCAGGCGTTTCGGTCGCGATCGGCAGGATCGGCGGCAGCGAGGTGCCGGCCGGACTTTCGCTGCGCAGGATCGTGTCGAGCTGCGCGATCGCCGGTGCGCCTTCCGCCTTGGGCAGCATGATCGCATCGGGCCGCGCCGCCGCGATCGCGGCGACGTCGGCGGCGGTCATGTGCCCGTCGAGCGGATTGACGCGGACGAGCGTGATGACCTCGCGCTCTCCCGCCAGATAATCGGCCACCGCGGCGCGCGCGGCCTCCTTGTTCGCGGGCGACACCGAATCCTCGAGGTCGAGGATGATCGCGTCGGCCCCCGACGCCGCCGCCTTGGCGAAGCGTTCGGGCCTGTCACCGGGAACGAAGAGGAGCGAACGAAGACGCATCAGGGGCCTTTCCTTTTGATCAGCGCCGACCGTTCGCACTGGCAGACGATCTCGTCGCGCTGGTTGAGGCAGCGGTGGAGGAAGGTGACGATACCCGCATTCGGCCGCGATTGGGACTCCCGCAGGCCGATCACCTCGCTCGTCGCGCGCAGCGTGTCGCCGAGGAACACCGGATTCGGCATCACCAGCTTATCGTAGCCGAGGTTGGCGACCAGCGTGCCGAGCGTCGTGTCGCCGACCGACAGGCCGACCATCAGGCTGAAGGTGAAGGTGCCGTTGACAAGGATTTGCCCGAATTCCGACGCCTTCGCCGCCTCGATGTCGAGATGCAGCGGCTGCGGATTGTGCGTCATCGTCGTGAACAGCAGATTGTCGGTTTCGGTCACCGTGCGGCGGATATCGTGCGACAGCGTGTCGCCGATGCTCCATTCGTCGAAAAAGCGTCCTGCCATTGTCAGTCCCTCAAGTGCAATTTCATGCCGACGTGGCTCTGCACGAAGCCAAGGCGGGCGTAGAAGCGGTGCGCGGCGGTGCGTGTAGCAGACGAAGTGAGCTGGACGAGCTTGCAATCGCGCATGCGGCACTGGTCCACCGCCCACAATATCATCTGCTCGCCCAGCCTTTGCCCGCGCAGGTCGGCGACGATGCGCACCGCCTCGATCAGTCCGCGCCAGCTTCCGATGAAGGAAAGCCCCGGCAGGAAGCTCAGTTGCATCGTTCCGACGACGCGGTCGTCCAGTTCGGCCGTGATCAGCCGCTGGTTCGGGTCGGCCTCGATCGCCTCGAACGCGGCCAGATAGCGCGGGTCCGTCGGGTCGGCTTCGCGGTTCGCCGGGATAGTTTCCTCTGCAAGCATCGCCAGGATCGCCGGCAGATCCGCCGTCGTCGCATCGCGCAGCACCAGATCGCTCATCCGGCCGCCTCGATCCGCGCGAGCAGCGCCTCGACCTGCACCTGCGCGCCCGGCGTGGCGTTGAGTTCGGCGACCACGCCATCGAAAGGCGCGATCAGGCTGTGTTCCATCTTCATGGCCTCCAGCGTCAGCAGCTTCTGTCCCTTCGTCACCGGCTCGCCGGCGGCGACGGCGACCGCGATGATCTTGCCGGGCATCGGCGACAGGATCGCGCCATCGCTTGCCGCGCCGCCCGCGCCCCCCTCGACGCGCCACGGGGTGAGTTGCCATACGGCGCCCGCTTCGGCGACGAGCATCGCGGGCGCGGGTTCGTCGGTGCCGGGTCCGTGGAGCGCCACGTCGACCCGCTTTCCGTCGAGCAGGAAGGGCGCACTACGCACGTCGGGGGCGTTGAGGCGGAAGCCTGCCTGCAACGAACGCGGCACCATCGCCATCGCGGCATTGGTCAACGCCGCGGCGGAGGGCTCCGGCGCGGCCGCCATCGCTTCGCCGTCGCGGCCGATCAGCCCGGTGTCGACCGCCCCCGCGACGAAATCGGGATGATCGAGCGCGCGGATCAGGAAGGCCGCGTTGGTCCTGACCGGCCAGACCGCGCTGTCCTCCAGCATCTCCGACAGCGTCTCGCGCGCCGCTTCGCGGCCCTCGCCGTGCGCGATCAGCTTGGCGATCATCGGGTCGTAGAAGGGCGAAACCTCCGCGCCTTCATAGACGCCGGTATCGACCCGGCCGATATGGTCGGGCAGTTGAAACAGTTCGAGCGGGCCGGTCGAAGGAAGGAAGCCCTTTGCCGGGTCCTCGGCGTAGAGGCGCGCCTCCATCGCCCAGCCCTCGATCGTGAGATCGTCTTGCGTCAGCGGCAGTGGCTCGCCGCTCGCGACGCGAAGCTGCCATTCGACGAGGTCGACGCCGGTGATTTCCTCGGTCACCGGATGCTCGACCTGCAAGCGCGTGTTCATTTCCATGAACCAGATGCGGTCGGCGCGCAGGCCTTCCGACGCATCGGCGATAAACTCGATCGTCCCCGCGCCGACATAATCGACAGCCTTGGCCGCGCGCACGGCGGCGGCGCAAAGCTGCTGCCGGGTTGCGTCGTCCATGCCGGGGGCAGGGGCTTCCTCGATCACCTTCTGGTGGCGGCGCTGGAGCGAGCAGTCGCGCTCGAACAGGTGGACGATATTGCCGTGCGCGTCGCCAAACACCTGCACCTCGGATCAGCACATGGGCGTTGCCGAACGACGCCGCCGCTTCGCGCTGGCACGAGGCAAGCGCGTCGGCGAAGTCCGCCGCGCTGTCCACCTTGCGCATTCCCTTGCCGCCACCGCCCGCGACCGCCTTGATGAGGACGGGATAGCCGATCTCGGCCGCCTGTTCGGCGAGGAAAGCGGGGTCCTGGTTCGCGCCCATATAGCCCGGCGTCACCGGCACCCCGGCTTCGGCCATCAGTGCCTTGGCGGCGTCCTTGAGGCCCATCGCGGTGATCGACGACGGCTTCGGCCCGACCCACACGAGCCCGGCATCCATCACCGCCTGCGCGAATTCGGCATTCTCGGACAGGAACCCGTATCCCGGATGGATCGCCTCGGCCCCGGTCGCCTTGGCGGCGGCGATGATCTTCGCGCCGACCAGATAGGATTCGCGCGCCGGCGACGGCCCGATATGCACGGCTTCGTCAGCCTCGCGCACATGCAGCGCCCTGGCATCGGCATCCGAATAGACCGCAACGGTCCGTATGCCCATCTCGCGCGCGGTGCGGATGATACGGCAGGCGATCTCGCCGCGATTGGCGATGAGGAGAGATTGGATCACGGCCGTTCCTCCCCGGTAAGGGGAGGGGGACCATCCGCAGGATGGTGGAGGGGCCGCTGGCTCTCGGCCAGGACCGCGATGGATTGCGCCACTTCCTTTGCATCCTTCAAAATATCACCCGCCATGATCCGCACGATTCTCCATCCTTTTTCGCCCAAAATCCGATCCCGCCGCTGATCGCGTTCAGGCCGATCCCCCATATCATGCGCGATCCCGTCGATTCCGATCAGCAAGCGAACCTCCACGCAAGCAAAGTCGGCGACATAATCCAGCACCGGAAACTGGCGCCGGAACTTCAGCCCGGCCTTCTTGCCGCGCAACTCTCGCCACAGCAGGAGTTCCGGGAGCGTCATCTCGTGCCGAAGCTCGCGAGCGCGCTTCACCGTCCCGTCGGGCGCACCCAGCGTCCGATGCCGCACCCGCCCCGAATCCTCCCCGGAACGGGGAGGGGGACCATCCGAAGGATGGTGGAGGGGCCGGGCGCTACCGGTCATGCCCGCGCGCCAGACGGCGAGGCTCCGACCCCTCCGTCACCGCTGCGCGATGCCACCTCCCCGTTCCGGGGAGGATCATGTGGCGCCGCCATCATCACATCCTGAACACGCCGAACCCGCGGTCCTCGACCGGGGCGTTCAGCGTCGCCGCAAAAGCCAGTCCCAGCACGTCGCGCGTCTGGGCGGGGTCGATGATGCCGTCGTCCCACAATCGCGCGGTCGCATAATAGGGATTCCCCTCGTCCTCGTAGGTCTGGCGGATCGGCGCCTTGAAGGCTTCGGCTTCTTCCGGCGTCCATGTGTCGGCGTCGCGGTGGACGGTCGCCAGCACGCTCGCCGCCTGCTCGCCGCCCATCACGCTGATCCGCGCATTGGGCCAGGTGAACAGGAAGCGGGGCGAATAGGCGCGCCCGCACATGCCGTAATTGCCCGCGCCGAAGCTGCCGCCGATCAGCACGGTGATCTTGGGCACCGTCGCGGTCGCGACCGCCGTCACCAGCTTCGCGCCATGCTTGGCGATCCCCTCGGCCTCATATTTGCCGCCGACCATGAAGCCGCTGATGTTCTGGAGGAAGAGCAGGGGGATGCGGCGCTGCTGCGCCAGTTCGATGAAATGCGCGCCCTTCACCGCGCTCTCGCTGAACAGCACGCCGTTGTTGGCGAGGATCGCGACCGGAATGCCCCAGATATGCGCGAAGCCGCAGACGAGCGTCGTGCCATAGGTGGCCTTGAATTCGTGGAACTCGCTGCCGTCGACGATGCGCGCGATCACCTCGTGCACGTCATAGGGCGCGCGCACGTCCTGCGGGATGATGCCGTACAGGTCCTCGGCGTCGTATTTTGGCGGGCGCGGGTCCTTCATCGCCACTTCGAAGCCTTGCTCGACGCCGAAGGTCGAGACGATATCGCGCACGATCGTCAGCGCATGTTCGTCATTTTCGGCGAGATGGTCGACGACGCCCGATTTGCGCGCGTGCAGGTCGCCGCCGCCCAGTTCCTCGGCGCTGATCTCCTCGCCCGTCGCGGCCTTTACCAGCGGCGGGCCGGCGAGGAAGATCGTGCCCTGGTCCCGGACGATCACCGTCTCGTCGCTCATCGCGGGGACATAGGCGCCGCCCGCGGTGCAGCTTCCCATCACGCAGGCGACCTGCGGGATGCGCTTCGCCGACATCGTCGCCTGGTTGAAGAAGATGCGGCCGAAATGGTCGCGGTCGGGAAACACCTCGGCCTGATGCGGCAGGTTCGCGCCGCCGCTGTCGACGAGGTAGATGCACGGCAGGCGGTTCGCTTCGGCGATCTCCTGCGCGCGCAGATGCTTCTTCACCGTCATCGGGTAGTATGTGCCGCCCTTCACCGTCGCGTCGTTGCAGACGATCATCGCCTGCCGTCCCGCGACGCGGCCGATCCCAGTGATCATCCCGGCGCCCGCGATATCGCCGCCATACATGTCGCATGCGGCGAGCTGGCCGATCTCGAGAAAGGGCGATCCCGGATCGAGCAGCCGCTCGACGCGTTCGCGCGGCAGCAGCTTGCCGCGGCTCGTGTGGCGCTCGCGCGCCTTCTCGCTCCCGCCCCGTGCCGCCGCGGCGACGCGCGCCCGAAGCGCGTCGCGCAAGGCGCGGTTGTGCGCGGCATTGGCGCGGAATGCGTCGCCGTCCGCATCGACCATCGTTCCCAGAACCGGTGCGCTCACCTTCGTCTCTCTCCTTTGCAGGCGTGTCGGCCTATCCCGCCGTTCGTCGGTTGGGAAGGACCGCAGGCCGAATTTGGTTGGCATTGAAACCGGATGGCCGCAGGCTTATGCCTCTCGACCGACCCCCAACAAGCAAGGCCGCTTCCATGAGAAAAACCGTCTTCGTCCTTCTCCTGTCCACCGCCGCGATCGTCGCGGGGCCCGTCGCCTGCTCGAAGGGCGGCGACAAGCAGGAGGCGAGCTATACCGTCGGCACCGAGCTGGGCATCAGCAAGGCGGCGATGGACACGAGCGTCAAGCCCGGCGACGATTTCTATGCCTATGCGAACGGCAACTGGCAGAAGACCACCGAGATTCCCGCCGACCGCTCGTCGACCGGCGCCTTCTATACGGCTTTCCTCGAAACCGAGAAGCGCACGCGCGAACTGGTCGACGCGATCGTCAAGCGGGGCGGGGATGCGGACAGCGACGCCGGCCGCATCGCCGCTTTCTACAAGGCCTATGTCAGCACCGACGCGATCGACGCTGCGGGGATGAAGCCGGTCGAGGCCGACCTCGCGCGCTTCGCGGCGATCGGCGACAAGGCGGCGCTGGCGAAGGTGCTGGGCGAACAGACGCGCGCCGACGTCGATCCGCTCAACGCGACCGACTTCAACACCGAAAACCTGTTCGGCATCTTCGTGACGCAGGGTCTCGCGACCCCCGGCGACGTCATTCCCTATATATTGCAGGGCGGGCTCGGGCTGCCCGAGCGCGAATATTATCTGTCGGCCGATCCGAAGATGGCGGCGCTGCGTACGCAATATCAGGCCTATATCGCCAAGCTGCTGACCGCGGCGGGGCAGCCGGACGCCGCGGCGAAGGCGAAGCGCGTCTATGACCTGGAGATCAAGATCGCGCGCGCCCATGCGACGCGCGAGGCCAGCGAGGATTTCACCAAATCCGCCGACGTGTGGACGCGGGCCGACTTCGCGAAGAAGGCGCCGGGCATCGACTGGGACGCTTATTTCGCGGCGGCGGGTCTCGACAAGGCGGCGAAGTTCGGCGCCTATCATGCGAAGGCGATCACCGGCCTGTCGGCGCTCGTGGCGTCGGAGCCGCTCGATGCGTGGAAGGACTGGCTGGCGTTCCACCAGATCAACAGCCACGCCGAGGTGCTGACGAGCGCGATCGACACGGCGCATTTCGCTTTCTACGGGACGGCGCTTTTTGGCACACCGCAGCAGCGCAGCCGCGACAAGCGCGCGCTCGACGCGCTGAACACATATCTCGGCGACGCGGTCGGCCGCGTCTATGCCGAGAAATATTTCCCGGCGTCGGCGAAGGCCGAGGTCGGCGACATGGTGAAGGGGATCAAGGCGGCGTTCGCGAAGCGCGTCGGCGCGATCGACTGGATGGCCCCCGAAACCAAGAAGGAAGCGATCAAGAAGGTCGAGACGATCGTCGTCGGCGTCGGCTACCCGGAGACGTGGCGCGATTACGGCAGCTACACGATAAGCGCCGACAACGCCTATGCGAACGAAATCGCGGGCGAAAAGGCCGAATATGTCCACCAGCTCGCCAAGATCGGCAAGCCGATGGACAAGGCCGAATGGTGGATGACGCCGCAGACGGTCAACGCGGTCAACCTGCCGGTGCAGAATGCGCTGAACTTCCCCGCCGCGATCCTCCAGCCGCCCTTCTTCAACGCGGCTGCCGATCCCGCCTATAATTACGGGGCGATCGGTGCCGTGATCGGGCACGAGATCAGCCACAGTTTCGACAACAACGGCGCGGCGTTCGATTCGACCGGCGCGCTGCGCAATTGGTGGACGGCCGCCGACCTTAGGAAGTTCGAGGAAGCGGGCGCGGCGCTCGCGGCGCAGTTCGACACCTACAAGCCGTTTCCCGACCTTGCGGTGAACGGCAAGCTGACGCTGGGGGAGAATATCGCCGACGTCGCGGGGCTCCAGGCCGCCTATGACGCCTATCATGCGTCGCTGAACGGCAAGGACGCGCCGGTGATCGACGGCTTCACCGGTGACCAGCGCTTTTTCATCGCCTATGCGCAGACCTGGGCGACCAAGATGCGCGACGAGGCGCTGCGCCAGCGCGTCGCCACCGACGGCCACGCGCCGGGCATGTATCGCGCGCTGACCGTCCGCAACCTCGACGCGTGGTACAAGGCGTTCGACGTCAAGGAAGGCGATGCCCTCTACCTCGCGCCCGACAAGCGCGTGCGCGTGTGGGGGTGATTCAGCCCCGTCATTGCGAGGAGCGAAGCGACGCGGCAATCCAGAGCGGGGTGCGTTAAATCTGAGACACTCCATCGTCCGTTCGTGCTGAGCTTGTCGAAGCACCGCCCTTCTTTTGCGGCGCCAAAGAAAAGAGCGGCCCTTCGACAAGCTCAGGGCAAGCGGTGTAGATTTAAGGCTCGGTGTAGAGCGTGCGGTAATCGCCTTGGATTGCGTCGCTCCGCTCCTCGCAATGACGTCAATCATTTGAGGCCTGTTTGCCAACCGGCTTCCTGCGGATCAGGTGGCGATAGACGCCGACGCAGTTGATGCAGAGCAGCGCGACATTCTGCCATCCGATGCCCTCGCTGTCGGATTGCAGGAACCCCCACGCGATCAGCGCGAGGCTACTGGTCACGAAGATGACGAACGCCCAGCCGTTCCACCGCTCGCCGAGATTGAGCGAGACGAGCAGCGCCGCGATCGTCGCCGCGGCGGCGCCATAATATTGCAGCGCGTCGAGCATCGTCTCGCTCATGCCGCCCCCAGCAGCGCGAGCGCGCCCGATGCGGTGAGGAAAGGCCAGCCGATGTGCCGCCCGCGCGTATAGACGGCGTCGAACAGCCCGGTCGCGGTCCACGCCGTGCCGATCAGCAGGATCAGCCCGCGCGGCGTTCCCGGCCAGATCACCGCCGCCGCCGATACCAGCATCAGCAGCGACAGCGCATGCCAGGCGAGGCGAAAAACGCGGCGCGCCAGATCGACGCCCATCACGCCCTGATCGAGCATCATCAGCGGCCCGATCAGCCGCCGCTCGCCGAGGACGCCGTGGACGAAGGCCGTCGCCGCCATCAGCGCCGCCGACAGCCAGAGCAGGCTCACGCCCCGACGCCGATCAGTTCGCGGCCGATCAGCATGCGCCGTATCTCGTTGGTGCCCGCGCCGATGTCGAGCAGCTTGGCGTCGCGCCAATAGCGCTCGACCGGCCAGTCCCTGGTGTAGCCCGCGCCGCCGAGCGCCTGGATCGCCTCGCCCGCGACCTTCACCGCGCTCTCGCTCGCGAGCAGGATCGCACCCGCCGCATCGAAGCGCGTCGTCTGCTCGGCATCGCAGGCCTTGGCGACGTTGTAGACATAGGAACGCGCCGACTGGAGCGCGACATACATGTCGGCGACCTTCGCCTGCATCAGCTGGAACGAACCGATCGGCTTGCCGAACTGCCGGCGCTCGCGGACATAGGGAATGACGGTGTCGAGGCACGCCTGCATGATGCCGAGCTGGAGCCCCGCCAGCACGACGCGTTCGTAGTCGAGCCCCGACATCAGCACGCCGACGCCGCCATTCTCCGGCCCCATGACCTGTTCCTCGCTGACCTCGCAATCGGTGAAGACGAGTTCGGCGGTGGGGGAGCCGCGCATGCCGACCTTGTCGATCTTCTGCCCGATGGCGAAACCCGGCATGTCCTTTTCGATCAGGAAGGCCGTGATGCCGCGCGATCCCGCCTCGGGGCTGGTCTTCGCGTAAACGACCAGCGTGTCGGCATGGGCCGCGTTGGTGATCCAGTATTTCGTGCCGTTGAGGATGAAGCGGTCGCCTTTCTTCTCGGCCTTCAGCTTCATCGACACGACGTCGCTGCCCGCGCCGGCCTCCGACATGGCGAGGCTGCCGACATGCTCGCCCGAGATCAGCTTCGGCAGATATTTGCGCTTCTGCGCTTCATTGCCCCAGCGGCGGATCTGGTTGACGCACAGGTTCGAGTGCGCGCCATAGGACAGGCCGATGGCGCCCGACGCCCGCGACACTTCCTCGACCGCGATCACATGCTCCAGATAGCCGAGGCCCAGCCCGCCCCATTCCTCTTCAACCGTGATGCCGTGCAGGCCGAGATCGCCCATCGCGGGCCACAGTTCAGCGCGCGGGAACCAGTCCTCGCGGTCGGCGCGGTCGGCCAGCGGCGCGATCACCTCGTCGGCGAAGCGGGCGGTGGTGCCGCGGATCATGTCGGCGGTCTCGCCGAGCGCAAAATCGAAATCGGGGGTAGCGCGCATCAGGGTTCCTTCGATCGGGAGCGGAACAGGGGCCCCGCCCGCGCGAACTGCCCGCACGAACGTGGTCGCCGCGAAGTCTGCCGCAAAGCCGCAGCATATGAAAATTGAAACTTCATGCGTTTCAGCATAAGAAAAACTTATGATAAAGCGCGCGCATATTCGCCAGTTCCTCGCCGTCGTCGATGCGGGCAGCTTCACGCGCGCCGCGCAGCATATCCGCGTTACCCAGCCCGCGCTGTCGACCGGCATCGCCGACCTCGAACGGCTCGTCGGCGCGCCTTTGTTCATTCGCAACCGCCGCCAGATCCGCCTGACCGAGGCGGGCGGCCGCTTCCTGCCGATCGCGCGCGACCTCGAACGCGGCTTTCGCGCCGCCGACACCTTCGGCCGCGCCGAGGAAAGCGACCGGCCGGCGCTGAAACTCGGCACGATCCGGTCGGTGCCCGGCGAGTTCCTGCAGGCCGTCGCGGCGCTGCTCGCGCGCGACTTCGCGATCGAGATCGTCGAGAATGGCGAGTCGGACCTGCGCGCCGGCGTCCATGGCGGGCGGCTGCATATCGCGCTCGTCCCGCTGCGCCCCGGCGAGCGCGGGCCGCATGTCGTCCCGCTCTATGACGAGCCGCTGGTGATGTTCGTCGCCGCCGACCATGTGCTGGCCGGGCGCGGGGAGGTCGGGCCCGAGGAACTGGCGCCCGAGACGATGATCGCGCGCCGCGCCTGCGAATTGCTCGACGCGACCAGCCGCTTCTTCACGCGCCACCGCGTCCGCCCGCGCTTCGCGCTGCGCAGCGACAGCGACGAACGCTGCCTGCGCATGGTCGCGGCGGGGGTGGGCATCACCACCGCGCCGGTATCGCTCGCGATCGAGGGCATCGTGCCGCTGCGGGTCGGCGGCTATGACCTGCGCCGCGAGCTTGGCCTGCTGATCCATCCGACGTGGCGCGCGCAGGCCGATGTCGCGCCGCGGCTCGCGCATGCGCTGCCCGCGATCGAGCGCGCGGCGACCGACTGGCGCGCGGCGAAGGTCGATGGTTGAGCCGCACAAGTCTGGCTTGCACCGGGAAAAGGGCATACAGCTTGCCCGGCGCGATACGGGACGGCAAGGGCGGGGGATGATCGATACGCTGACCCATCTGGACCGTCTGGAGGCCGAGAGCATCCATATCCTGCGCGAGGTGATGGCGGACGCCGCCAGGCCGGTGATGCTCTATTCGGTGGGCAAGGATAGCGCGGTGATGCTGCATCTGGCGCGCAAGGCCTTTTATCCCTCGCCGCCGCCTTTCCCGCTGATGCATGTCGACACGACGTGGAAGTTCCGCGCGATGTACGAACTGCGCGACCGCATGGCGGCCGAGAGCGGGATGGAACTGATCGTCTATCAGAACCCGGAGGCGAAGGCGCGCGGGATCAACCCGTTCGACCATGGTCCCCTCCACACCGATATGTGGAAGACCGAGGGGCTGAAGCAGGCGCTCGACCTCCACGGCTTCGACGTCGCGTTCGGCGGCGCGCGGCGCGACGAGGAAAAGAGCCGGGCGAAGGAGCGCATCTTCTCTTTCCGCACCGCAAGCCACGGCTGGGACCCGAAGCAGCAGCGCCCCGAGCTGTGGAACCTCTACAACGCCCGCAAGGCGAAAGGCGAAAGCATCCGCGTCTTCCCGATCTCGAACTGGACCGAGCTCGACATCTGGCAATATATCGCGCGCGAGAATATCCCGATCGTGCCGCTTTATTTCGCCGCGCCGCGCCCGACGGTCGAGCGCGACGGCCTGTTGCTGATGGTCGACGACGACCGCTTCCCGCTGCGCGACGGCGAGGTGCCGGTGGAACGCTCGGTGCGCTTCCGCACCCTCGGCTGCTATCCGCTGACCGGCGCGGTCGAGAGCGAGGCGGCGACGCTGTCCGCGGTCATCCAGGAAATGCTGCTGACCACCACCAGCGAACGGCAGGGCCGCATCATCGACAAGGACGGCGGCGACGCGTCGATGGAGAAGAAGAAGCAGGAGGGGTATTTCTGATGGCTGATCCTGCAAATATCCTCCCCGGAACGGGGAGGGGGACCACCCGCAGGGTGGTGGAGGGGCCGGGGGCTATCGGTTCAGCGCACCGCCAATTGGAGAGGTTTCGACCCCTCCGTCAGCGCTGCGCGCTGCCACCTCCCCGTTCCGGGGAGGGTCGGGCATGACCGACCCCGTCTACGTCACCGACGCCCTCATCGCCGAGGACATCGACGCCTATCTCGCGCAGCACGAGCGCAAGTCGCTGCTGCGCTTCATCACTTGCGGTTCGGTCGACGACGGCAAGTCGACGCTGATCGGGCGGCTGCTCTACGACAGCAAGATGATCTTCGAGGATCAGCTTGCCGCGCTCGAAGCCGACAGCCGGCGCGTCGGCACGCAGGGGCAGGAGATCGACTTCGCGCTGCTCGTCGACGGGCTCGCCGCCGAGCGCGAGCAGGGGATCACGATCGACGTCGCCTATCGCTTCTTCACCACCGAAAAACGCAAGTTCATCGTCGCCGACACGCCGGGGCACGAGCAGTATACGCGCAACATGGTCACCGGCGCGTCGACCGCCGACCTCGCCGTCATCCTGATCGACGCGCGCAAGGGGGTGCTCACCCAGACGCGGCGGCACAGCTTCCTCGCGCATCTGCTCGGCATCCGGCACATCGTGCTCGCGGTGAACAAGATGGACCTCGTCGGCTACGACAAGGCGGTGTTCGACCGCATCGCGCTCGCCTATCGCGCTTTCGCGAGCGAGATCGGGATCACGAATTTCACCGCCATCCCAATCTCGGGGTTCAAGGGCGACAATATCACCGCGCTGTCGCCGAACACGCCGTGGTTCAAGGGACCGGCGCTGATCGAGCATCTGGAGAGCGTCGATGTCGGCGGCGCCGCGGACGAGGCGAAGCCGTTTCGCATGCCGGTGCAATGGGTGAACCGCCCCAACCTCGATTTCCGCGGCTTTTCGGGACAGATCGCGAGCGGCCGGGTCGCGCCGGGCGACGCGATCCGCATCCTGCCGAGCGGCAAGACCACGACGGTTGGGCGGATCGTCACCCTCGACGGCGACCTTTCCGAAGCCGTCGCGGGCCAGTCGGTCACGCTGACGCTCACCGACGAGATCGACTGTTCGCGCGGCGACGTGATCGCCGCCGCCGACGCGCCGCCCGAAGCCGCCGACCAGTTCGAGGCGACGCTCGTCTGGATGGCCGACGAGGCGATGATTCCCGGCCGCGCCTATTGGCTCAAGCTCGCGACGCAGAGCGTGTCGGCGACCGTGCAGGCGCCGAAGTACGAGATCAACGTCAACACGCTCGACCGCCTCGCGGCCAAGACGCTGGAGTTGAACGGCATCGGCGTCGTCGAAGTGTCGACCGACAGGCCGATCGTGTTCGAGGCCTATGCCGACAATCCCGCGCTCGGCGGCTTCATCCTGATCGACAAGCTGACCAATGCGACGGTCGCGGCGGGGATGCTGCATTTCAGCCTGCGCCGCGCGCAGAACGTCCACCGGCAGGCGACCGACATCGATCGCGAGATGCGCGCCGACCTCAAGAATCAGCGGCCCGCGCTGCTGTGGTTCACCGGCCTGTCGGGGTCGGGCAAGTCGACGATCGCCAATCTGGTCGAAAAGAAGCTGCACCGGATGAACCGCCACAGCTTCCTGCTCGACGGCGACAATGTCCGTCACGGGCTAAACAAGGACCTCGGCTTCACCGAGGCCGACCGGATCGAGAATATCCGCCGCGTCGGCGAGGTGGCGAAGCTGATGACCGACGCCGGGCTGATCGTCATCACCGCCTTCATCTCGCCCTTCCGGGCGGAGCGCGAGATGGTGCGCGCGATGCTGCCCGAGGGCGAGTTTATCGAGATCTTCATCGACACGCCGCTCGCCGAGGCCGAGAGGCGCGACGTCAAGGGCCTCTACAAGAAGGCGCGCGCCGGGCAGCTCAAGAATTTCACCGGCATCGACAGCCCCTATGAGGTTCCGGAGAACCCCGAAATTCGCATCGATACCACCGATATGACGCCCGAGCAGGCCGCCGAACTGATCGTCGAGCGGCTGCTGGGATGAGCGCGCCCGAAAGCGACGAGCAGCTTGCCGAACGGCTCGCGACGGCGGCGGGGCGCCTGCTCGACGAACTGCGCGCCGATGGTGGCCTCGAAGGCAAGGCGCTCGGCATGGAGGGCGATGCGCGTGCCAATGCGCTGCTGTGCCGCGAACTGCGGGCCGCGCGCCCCGACGATGCACTGCTGTCCGAAGAAGAGAAGGACGACGCCGCGCGCCTCGCGCACCGCCGCGTCTGGATCGTCGATCCGCTCGACGGCACGCGCGAATATGGCGAGGGGCGCCGCGACTGGGCGGTGCATGTCGCGCTCGCGATCGACGGCGTGGCGAGCGTCGGCGCGGTCGCCTTGCCGGGGCAGGGGGTGACGCTGACGTCGGGCGCTCCCATCACCCTGATCCCCGCCAACACGCCGCCGCGGATGCTCGTCAGCCGCACGCGGCCCGCCGCCGAAGCGGTGTTCGTCGCCGAGCGGCTCGGCGCCGAACTCGTCGCGATGGGATCGGCGGGCGCCAAGGCGATGGCGGTAGTGCAGGGTCAGGCCGATATCTACCTCCACACCGGCGGCCAGTATGAATGGGACAATTGCGCCCCCGCCGCGGTCGCCGCCGCCGCCGGGCTGCACGTCAGCCGCGTCGACGGGTCGCCGATCCGCTACAACAACCCCGATCCCTATCTGCCCGACCTGCTGATCTGCCGGAAGGAACTGGCCGACGCGGTGCTGCGACTGGCAGCGGCATATCGACCCGCGCAGGAGTGAGGTCGCCATTGCCAGCCGGCACGCGCTCGCCTAGATCGGTTGCATCGAGAAACTGAAAAACGGGAGATACGCGATGACCGACCTGCCAGCCACCAACCTCGTCATGCTGACGCTGGTCAAGCCCGAGGGCGAACTCGAGGTGTTCTTCGAGCGGCGCCCGATGCCCGAGCCCAAAGCGCACGAGGTGCTGGTGAAGGTGCTGGCGACGCCGATCAATCCGTCGGACCTCGGCCTGCTGTTCGGCGGGGCCGACATGACGACGGCACGCGCCGCGACCCGCGACGGCCTGCCGGTCGTCACCGCCGACATTCCGCCGCAGGGGATGCGCGCGATGGCGAGCCGCGTCGGCGACGCGCTGCCGATCGGCAACGAAGGCTGCGGCCTCGTCGTCAAGGCCGGCGATTCGCCGGAGGCGCAGGCGCTGCTCGGCCGGACGGTGGCCTTGCTCGGCGGCGAGATGTACGCCGAATATCGCTGCCTGCCGGTCCAGATGTGCATGCCGCTGCCCGACGGGACCGATCCGAAGGACGGCGCCTCCTGCTTCGTCAACCCGCTGACCAGCCTCGCCTTCACGGAGACGATGCGGATGGAGGGGCACAGCGCGATCGTCCACACCGCGGCGGCGTCGAACCTGGGCCAGATGCTGGTGAAGATCTGCGCGAAGGACGGCATTCCGCTCGTCAACATCGTGCGCAGCGCCACGCAGGTCGAAATCCTGAAAGGGCTGGGTGCGAAGCATATCGTCAACAGCAGCGACGATGATTTCATGGACCGGCTGATCGCCGCGATCACCGAGACGGGCGCGACGCTCGGCTTCGACGCGATCGGCGGCGGCAAGCTGGCGGGACAGATATTGTCGGCGATGGAGGCCGCGGCGGTGAAGCGGATGACCAATTACAGCCGCTATGGCTCCGACAGCTTCAAGCAGGTCTATATCTATGGCGGGCTCGACATGGGGCCGACCGTGCTCAACCGCAGCTTCGGTTTCGCCTGGTCGCTCTCGGGCTTCCTGCTCACCCCCTTCATGCAGAAGGCCGATGCCGAGGTCGTCGGCCGCATGCGCCAGCGCGTCGCGGACGAGCTGACCACGACCTTCAAGAGCCACTACAGCCACGAAATCTCGCTGGTCGATACGCTGTCTCTCGATGCGGTCGCCGCCTATAATGCCAAGCGGACAGGCGAGAAATATCTGATCCGTCCGCACGGCTGATCCGGGGCAGCGTCGGCATGAACCCGCTCGTCATTGCGAGCGGCGAAGCCGCATGGCAATCCGGAGCTTGTGGTAACCGCTCTGGATTGCTTCGCTCCGCTCGCAATGACGATGAAACGGAGCCGCCTTACCGCTTCATGCACTGACGCTTGTCGTCGCGCTTGTACTCGGTGCAGTTCCACAGCGCCTTTTCGAACGCCGCCTTGTCGTCGCGCAGATAGGAAAAGCTCATCGCCGCGCGCTGGATTTCGCTCATCGCGTCGGAATCGGGCTTCAGCACCGGGTTGGTCCAGCCCATGAACTTGCAATAGGGCCGGTCGCCGCACAGCCGCAGCGCCGTGGCCACGAAGCTTTCTGGCGCGGCGCGGTGGTCGAGCTGGACATAGAGGGCGTCGCGCCCCGCGCCGCCGCCGGAACCCGGAACGATCCGCGTCTCGCCGATCTCGGCCTTGGCATCGGCGCCCGCCAGCTCGACCGGCGCGGTCAGCGCCGCCGCATGGAACGGGGACAGCGCGGCGAGCTTGGCGACCGGGCCGTCGCTTCCCGCGACGGCGCCGCGAAAGGCGCCGGGCGTGCCCCAATAGCCCGGCCAGCGGAAGAAGAGATGCGTGTCGACGACCGCGATCTTTTCGAGGCTGTCGCTCCAATAAGGGCGGACCCAGTCGGTATGATAATGGGTGGCGAGCCCGACCTCGGGGTCGGTCGATCCCGACAGCATCCGGTCGGCGAGCGCGCGGGCGCGCGTCCATGCCGCATCGGAATAGCGGCGGTCGAGCGCCCCGTCGCAGGTGAAGGTGAACTGGCATCCGGTCGCCCGCTCCGATCCCTGGAACACGACGCCGCAGATCGACTTGGGAAAGGCGGGGTGGCGGACGCGGTTGATCACGACCTGTCCGACCGCGCGCTGGCCCTTGGCATCGTCGCCGGCCTCGTAGAGCATCGCCGAGGCAAGGCAGTCGCGCGCACGCGCGCGGTTGTCGCCATTGCCGGGATAGACGAAGGGTCGCGCCGCGACGAAACCCTTCTTCACCAGCGGAATATGGGCGTTCTCGGTGCGTGCATCATCCTCGGTGAGGGGGGCGAGTTCGGTCGGCAGCACCGCGGGCACGACGTCGGGCGGCGGCGCGACGGGGTGCGGCCGGACGGCGGCATCCGCACCCGGCCCGCGCCCGCTGGCATGGAGGACGGCGACGATCGCGATCGCCGCCAGCAGGACGAACAGCCATCCCGCGCCGTCGCGCCGCAAGGCCGGCGGATCGCGCTCGTCGCTGGCCGGCATGGCTGTGACCTAGATTTCGGGCAGGAAATCGGGAACCGACAGGTAACGCTCGCCGGTGTCGTAGTTGAAACCGAGAATGCGCGCGCCCGCGGGCAGGTCGGGAAGCTTCTGGTGGATCGCGGCGAGCGTCGCGCCCGAGGAGATGCCGACGAGCAGGCCTTCCTCCGCCGCGGAGCGGAGCGCCCATTGCTTGGCATCCCCCGCATCGACCTGGATGACGCCGTCGAGCAGGTCGGTGTGCAGGTTGCGCGGGATGAAGCCGGCGCCGAGGCCCTGGATCGGATGCGGACCCGGCTGGCCGCCCGAAATGACGGGCGACGCGGTCGGCTCGACCGCGAACACCTTCAGATCCGGCCAATGCTGTTTCAGCAGCTGGGCGCAGCCGGTGATGTGGCCGCCGGTGCCTACGCCGGTGATCAGCGCGTCGATCGGCGAATCGGCGAAATCGTCCAGGATTTCCTGCGCCGTCGTGCGAAGGTGGACCTCGACGTTGGCGTCGTTCTCGAACTGCTGGGGCATCCAGGCGCCGGGGGTCGTCTCGACCAGTTCGATCGCGCGTTCGATCGCGCCCTTCATGCCCTTTTCGCGCGGCGTCAGGTCGAAGGTCGCGCCATAGGCGAGCATCAGGCGCCGCCGCTCGATCGACATGCTTTCGGGCATGACGAGGATCAGCTTGTAGCCCTTGACTGCGGCGGCCATCGCCAGGCCGATGCCGGTATTGCCCGACGTCGGCTCGACGATGGTGCCGCCTTGCTTCAGGCTGCCGTCACGCTCGGCCGCCTCGATCATCGCCAGCCCGATACGATCCTTGATCGACCCGCCGGGATTGCTGCGTTCCGACTTGATCCACACCTCCGCGTCGGGAAACAGTTTCGCGACGCGGATGTGCGGCGTGTTGCCGATGGTTTCGAGGATCGAATTGGCTTTCATCGTCTGTGTGCACTTTCCCTATGTTCGAAGCGGGGATCGCGACGGACCCGGTTCGGCCAGTCTCCCGAGCGGATCCAAAGCCTTTCGTCGGCCAGCGCGGGCGTCGGCGCAGGTTGTAACGAGGCCAGCAGATACTGTCCATAAGGCCAGTCCCCGAGCCCCGAGTCGGCATTGAGATGACCGAAGGGACCGGCGTTGACGAAGCGCGCGTCCCATTGCCGCGACAGGCGCCACACATGGGCGGTCTTCGCATAGGGATCGTTGTCGCTGGCGACGACGGTCATCGGGACGCGCGAGGTGAAGGCGGGCGCATCGGCGAAGCCGGTCAGGCCGTGATCGTGCCGCAGGCGCGACAGGTCGGGCGGGGCGACGAGCAGCGCCCCCGCCAGCCGCGCGCGGGCCAGTCCGCCGGCGGCGGCGAACCAGTGGGCGAAGGCATGGCAACCCAGGCTGTGCGCGGCGACCAGGATGGGTTCGTCGTCGGTGGCATCGGCGATCGCATGGTCGATCCGTCCGACCCACTCGTCCTTGTCGGGCGCGTCCCAGCGGCCGAGATCGATGCGCTCGCAGCGGGAGAATTTGCGCTCCCACAGGCTCTGCCAATGGGTGGGCCCGCTGTTGTTGAGGCCGGGGATGGTCAGGATCCGGTGGCGGATGGTGGCATTGTGCATGGCGGTTTCTCCATCGAGGGAAGAGGAAGCCGCGGTGACGGGTGCGCTCACCATAATTCAACCAAATAAATAGACAATAGCTTTTGGACGGAGCGAGGACCTTTTGCGACCAGTGGTGATGCGCTCAGCGCGCCGCCGGTTCGAACTGCGGCTTGAAGGTGCGCGCGTGGCGCAGTTCGGGGAACAGCCAGGCCCAGATCGCGGTGACGCCGATCGCCGCCGCGCCGCCGACGACGACCGCGCCGATCGGGCCGAGCACCGCGGCCATCGCGCCCGCGCGCATCTCGCCAAGCTCGTTCGACGCCGAAATGGCGAGGCCCGACACGGCGCTGACGCGGCCGCGCATATGGTCGGGGGTGTTGAGCTGGATCAGCGTGCCGCGCACGAAGACCGAGAACATGTCCGCCGCGCCCATGACGATCAGCAGCAGCATCGAGAGCGCGAAGTTGGTCGACAGGCCGAACGCGACGGTGCCGGCGCCGAACACCGCGACCGCCCACAGCATCTTGACGCCGACGTTGCGCTCGATCGGCCGGATCGCGAGCCCCAGCGCGACGATCGCCGCCCCGATCGCGGGCGCGGCGCGCAGGAAGCCCAGCCCCTCCGACCCGGCGTGCAGGATGTCGCGGGCATAGACGGGCAGCATCGCGGTGGCGCCTGACAGGATCACCGCGAACAGGTCGAGGGTGATCGTGCCGAGCAGGAAGCGCTCCTTCCAGGTGAATTGCAGCCCGTCGACCATCTCGCGCAGCGGGTGGCCGCGCACCTCGGCGGGCGGCGGCAGCACGGGGCGCACCCGGCCGAGGGTGAGCGCCGACAGCGCGAGCAGCACCGCCGCGAAGACATAGACCGAGGCCGGATGCGCGGCATAGATCAGCCCGCCCGCGGCGGGGCCGACGACCGCGGCCGACTGCCAGGCGATACTGCTCATCGCGATGGCGCGCGGCAGCACCTCGATGGGGACGATATTGGGCGCGATCGCCGACATCGCCGGGCCGGAGAAGACGCGCGCCACGCCGTGCAGCGCGGCGAGCGCGAACAGCAGCGGCAGCGTCAGCCCTCCGGTCCAGGTGAACCAGCCGAGCGTCGCGGCGATGCCGATGTCGATCAGGTTGGAAAAGATCGCGACGCTGCGCCGCTCGAACCGGTCGGCCGCCCAGCCCGCGACCGGGGTCAGAATCGCCAGCGGCACGAACTGCACCAGTCCCAGCAGGCCGAGCTGGAACGACGCCTCGCGGATCGACATGCCGTAATCGGTGCGCGCGGTATCGTAGAGCTGATAGCCGATGACCACCACCATCGCCATCGTCGCCATCACCGCGGTGAAGCGCGCGAACCAGTAATATCGGTAATCGGCATAGCGCAGCGGGGAAGGGGCTTTGGCCGCGGCATCCCCCGGCAGCACGGGCTCTTCGTCGGGCGGTGGTGGGATGGTGGCCATGGTCCCGCTCCTAGCCCGGCAATCCCGGCTGTCCAGAGGCGCGATGCTGTCGTTCGTCGATTATCGGGTGCCACGCGCGGGGGCGGATGCCAGAAGAGGCCCTATCGGAAAACAGGGAGATACCCGCATGAAACCCAGATTTGCCCACCTCGGCGGGGCCGCGATGGCGGCCGCGCTCCTCGTCCTGACCGCCTGCAACGCATCGGGCGGCGCATCGGGCGGCGCATCGGGCGACGGGGCCGCCTCGACGCAGCAAGCGAAGGACTGGACCGAGTTCCGCGACAATTTCCTCGCCGGCTATTTCCCGCTCAATCCGAACTTCGCGGTTTATCAGGGCAAGCATGAATATGACGGGCAACTGCCCGACTGGTCGCCCGAAGGCATCCAGAAGCAGATCGCCTATCTCGAAAAGACGATCGCCGACGCCAGGGCGTTCGACGCGCAGATGACCGATGCCGAGAAATTCGAGCGCGACTATCTGGTCCATGTGGCCGAGGGGCAACTCTTCTTCCTGAAGGACGCGGACTTCCCGCACCGGAACCCGGCCTTCTACGTCGGCTCGCTCGACCCCAACGTCTATGTCTCGCGCCCCTATGCCGACGCCGCGACGCGGATGAAGGCGTTCATCGCCTATGCGCAGAAGGTCCCGGCCGCCGCGGAGCAGATCAAGGCGAACCTGACGCTTCCGCTGCCCGCGACCTTCGTCAAGTTCGGCACGGCGGGCTTCGGCGGCTTTGCCGACTATTATACCGGCGACGCCAAGAAGGCCTTTGCAGAGGTCAAGGACCCCGAACTCCAGAAGCAGTTCGACGACGCGGCGGCAAAGGCGGCGGCGGCGATGAAGGACCTTGCGGCCTATGTCGGCTCGAAGCCCGGCACCGCCGACGGCTGGGCGCTGGGGCCCGACCGGTTCGCGAAGATGCTGCTCGCCAACGAAGGGGTCGACACGCCGCTCGACGAACTCGAACGCATCGGCCAGGCCGACCTCAAGCGCAACCAGGACGCGCTCAAGGCCGCCTGCGCGACCTATGCCGCGGGCATGACGATCGCCGACTGCATGAAGAAGATGAACGCGGACAAGCCCGCCGACGGTCCGGTCGCGGAGGCGCGGCGGCAGCTGCCCGCCCTGCGCGCCTTCCTCGTCGAAAAGGACCTCGTCACGATCCCCGGCACCGAACAGGCGCAGGTCGAGGAGTCACCGCCCTATAACCGGCAGAACAGCGCCTATATCGACATCCCCGGGCCGTATGAGAAAGGCCTGCCGTCGGTCTATTACATCTCGCCGCCCGACCCCGCGTGGGACAAGCAGACGCAGATGGATTTCGTGCCGGGCCGCAAGGACCTGATGTTCACCTCGGTCCACGAGGTGTGGCCGGGCCATTTCCTCAACTTCCTCCACTCGAACCGCGCCGAGAGCATCTTCGGCAAGCTGTTCGTCGGCTATGCCTTCGCCGAGGGCTGGGCGCACTATACCGAGGAGATGATGTGGGATGCCGGGCTGGGGGACGGCGACCCCGAAACGCATATCGGCCAGCTTTCGAACGCGCTGCTGCGCGATTGCCGCTATCTTTCGGCGATCGGCCTGCACACCAAGGGCATGACCGTCGCCGACTCCGAAAAGCTGTTCAAGGAACAATGCTGGCAGGATGAGGGCAACGCCCGGCAACAGGCGGCGCGCGGCACCTATGACCCGCTCTACCTCAACTACACGATGGGCAAGCTGATGATCCGCAAGCTGCGCGAGGACTGGACAGCCAAAAACGGGGGGGCGGGCGACCGGACCAAGTGGAAGGCCTTCCACGACCAGTTCCTGTCCTACGGCGGCCCGCCGATCCCGATGGTGCGTCAGGCGATGATGAAGGAAGACGCGCCGAAGGCGGTGTTCTAGAAAATCGTGCGTTAAATCTGCATCACCCTTTCTGCCGTTCGTGCTGAGCTTGTCGAAGCACCGTCCTTCTTCTTGCGGCGCCGAAAGAAAGAACGGCCCCC
>NZ_MEFH01000073.1:0-63662 GCF_001725095.1 Sphingopyxis sp. SCN 67-31
GATTTTGCCCATGGCTTCGTCGAAAAGTCTTGAAATATATTCATATTCCTACGCCTTTCCTCCTCGCCCTGAGCAAAATCGCTTCAAACCTCGAACGCGCAATTCATGGGTCCTGACCCTAGAGAATGCTCTATGCGCGCCGCTTCTTATCGGTGCGATGAACGCGGCGCAACGGGGAGCTTTACCGCATGGCGCCTGCTGCGCTAGAGCGCGCGCACCATGAACGCCCTTTCCCCCCTGACGCCGGGCCGTACCGAACTGACCGTTCTGGTCGCCGCTCCGCACGGTTTCTGCGCCGGCGTCGACCGCGCGATCCGCATCGTCGAACTGGCGATCGAACGCTATGGCGCGCCCGTCTATGTCCGGCACGAGATCGTCCACAACCGCTATGTCGTCGACGCGCTGAAGGCGAAGGGCGCGATCTTCGTCGAATCGCTGAGCCAGGTTCCCGACGGCGTGCCGGTGGTGTTCAGCGCCCACGGCGTTCCCAAGGCGGTGCCCGCGAAGGCCGAGGCGCGCGGGCTCGACTATATCGACGCCACCTGTCCGCTGGTGTCCAAGGTCCACCGTCAGGCCGAGCGCGCGAACGAGGCGGGGCGCCACATCATCTTCATCGGCCACGCCGGCCATCCCGAGGTGATCGGCACGCTGGGACAGCTTCCCGAAGGCGCAATGACGCTGGTGGAATCGGTCGACGACGTCGCGACGCTGACGCCGCCCGATCCCGACAAGCTGGCCTTCCTGACCCAGACGACGCTGTCGGTCGACGATACCGCCAGCGTCGTCGCCGCGCTGCGCCACCGTTTTCCGTCGATCCAGGGTCCGCGCGGCGAGGATATCTGCTATGCGACGTCGAACCGGCAGGACGCGGTGAAGGCGATCGCGCCGCGTTGCGACCGGGTGATCGTGATCGGCGCCCCGAACAGTTCGAACAGCCTGCGGCTCGTCGAGGTCGCCGAACGGCTCGGCACCCCGGCGCACCTGATCCAGCGCGGGGTGGACATCGACCCCGCGTGGCTGGCCGACATCGCCACGCTGGGAATCACCGCCGGCGCCAGCGCGCCCGAAACGCTGGTCCGCGAAGTCATCGACGCCGTGGCCGCCCACCGTCCGATCGCCGAGCAGACGATCGTGTCGGCGGAGGAGAATATGGTGTTCAAGCTGCCCCGCGGGCTCGAACCGGCGGCATAAGGATCAAAGCCCGATGGCCGTTTACACGCACGTCGACCCCGACGACCTCGCCGCGCTCGTCGCCCGCTACGCCATTGGCACCGTCGTGTCGTGCAAGGGCATCGCCGAAGGGGTCGAGAACAGCAATTTCCTGATCGAGACGACCGACGGCCGTTTCATCCTGACCCTCTATGAAAAGCGGGTGCAGGCGGGCGACCTGCCCTTCTTCGTCGACCTGCTCGGCCATCTTGCCGATCACGGCTGCCCGGTTCCGGCGATGATCCGCGACCGCGACGGCGAGGCGATCCAGCGGATTTCGGACCGCGCGGCATGCATCATCCAGTTCCTGCCCGGCATCTCGCCGAGCCATCCGATGCCGAGCCAGTGCGAGGCGGTCGGCGCGGCGCTCGGCGCGATGCACCGCGCGGCCGCCAGCTTCCCCGGCGGGCGCGAGAACAGCATGGGCCATCGCCACTGGCGCGCCATCGCCGAGGCGACCGGCGACCTCGACGCGGTGATTTCGGGCTTGCAGGATCTGGTCGACGCCGAACTCGCTTTCCTCGATGCCCACTGGCCGGGCGATCTGCCCGCGCATGTGATCCATGCCGACCTGTTTCCCGACAATGTGCTGATGCTGGGCGACCGGGTGACGGGGTTGATCGACTTCTATTTCGCGGCGAGCGATGTCCGCGCCTATGACCTTGCGGTCACGCATGCCTCATGGACATTCTCCGACGACGGCCGCCATTGCGACCCGGCGCGCGCGCAGGCGCTGATGCGCGGCTATGCCCGCGAGATCGCGCTGACCGACGCCGAGGTCGCGGCGCTGCCGCTGCTCGCGCGCGGCGCGGCGCTGCGCTTCCTGCTGACCCGCGCGCACGACTGGGTCCATACCCCCGCCGACGCGCTGGTCACCCGCAAGGACCCGGCCCCGCTCCTCGCCCGCCTGCGCCGCTATCAGGCGCATGACGCCGCGGCGCTGTTCGCGGCATGAACGACACGCGGACGGTCGTCATCGCCACCGACGGCGCATGCAAGGGCAATCCCGGGCCCGGCGGCTGGGGCGCGGTGCTGCGCTGGGGCGACGCGGTGAAGACGCTGTCGGGCAGCGAACCCGATACGACGAACAACCGCATGGAGCTGATGGCCGCGATCGAGGCGCTCGCCGCGCTCAAGCGAAGCTGCGACATCGAGCTGTCGACCGACAGCGTCTATGTGCGCGACGGCATCACCAAATGGGTGCACGGCTGGCAGAAGAACGGCTGGAAGACCGCCGCGAAGAAACCCGTCGCCAATGCCGACCTGTGGCAAAGGCTGCTGAGCGAGGCGAAACGCCATCGCATCGAATGGCTGTGGGTCAAGGGCCACGCCGGGCACGGTGACAATGAACTGGCCGACCGGCTGGCGAGCGACGCGGCGCTGGAGGTCGCGCGGGCGCGCTGAACGCCCGCGCGCCCGCCCTTGTCCGGCGTCCCTATTCGGCCTCGCGGACCTCGGCGCCCGGGCCGTTCTTCAGGATCGACTCGATCGCATTTTTGGCCGAGGCCTTGCTGGTATAGCCTTCGGTCCAGAAGATCGGCTCGCTGTTATATTTGAAATAGGCGACGAACTCGCCCTTCTTGTTCTTCTTGATCTCGAAATAATGCGCCATCGGGTCCTCCGCGTTTCGGGGTGCCGCCGGCTCGCGGCGGCCAGGCCATGGTAAGCCGCCCGTTTCGCGTTGCAAGGGCGCGTTGCGGTCAGCCGAAGCGCGCGGGCGAAAAGGCGGCGGGATCGATCGCGCCGATCGCTCCACCCGGCATCGGCGCGCCGAGTTCGGCGGCGAGCAGGGCGCTGATCGCGGGCGCGGTCTGGATGCCGAAACCGCCCTGCCCCGCGCACCAGACGAAACCGGAAACATGCAGGTCGGCCCCGAAGACCGGCAGGCGATCGGGCGCGAAGCTGCGCAGGCCGGCCCATTTGCGCTCGACCGCCGCGACCGGCCAGTCGACCACCGCCTGCAATCGCGCGATCGCGAGCGCGACGTCGATATCCTCGGGCGCGGCGTCGCCGGGGGGCGACGGCGTTTCGTCGTGCGGGCTCAGCCAGATGCGTCCCTCGCCCGCGCCCTTGAAATAGAAATCGCCGCCGACATGGACGATCAGCGGCAGCGCGGCCGGAACCGGTGCGCCCAGCCGGACCTGCGCCATGGTGCGGCGATAGGGCCGGATGCCCATCGGCGCCGCGCCGCAGGCGGCCGCGACGCGGTCCGCCCACGCCCCGGCGGCATTGACGATCACCGCGGCGCGCACGGTCCCCCGCCCGGTCTCGACCGTCCAGCCGCCCGCTTCGCGGCGCGCGGCGATCAGCGGCGCGCGCGTCGCCAGCATCGCCCCGCCCCGCCGCGCCGCGCGCAGGCACGCCGCATGCAGCGCCGCGACATCGATGTCGCGGCACGACGGCTCGGACGCGGCCGCGGTCCACCCGGCGCGCAGGCCCGGCACCCGCGCCGCGAGTTCGGTGGCCTCCAGCGGCGCGACATCGACGCCGCGCGCGGCGAAGGTAGCGATGAACGCATCGACCATCGCCGCCTCTTCCGCGCGGCCGACGATCAGCGACGAGCGCGGCAGCAGGAACGGCCGGTCCGAAAAAGCCGGGTCGGGATGCGCGAGCGCGTCGAACGAGGCGGCGGTGAGCGGCTGGACGTCCGGCCCGCCGTAGCTTTGCTGCCAGAAGGCCGCCGACCGCCCCGTCGCATGATAGCCGGGCGCGTCCTCCGCCTCGATCATCAGCACCCGGCGATGGGGCGCGAGCGCCGCCGCCAGCCCGCTTCCCGCCATGCCTGCCCCGACGATGAGAACATCGGTTGCGGAAGGGAAAGCAGCGGTCATGCAGCCGCGCATATCGGCTGGACGGCGGAATGCAAGCGGCGGGCCCAATGAACCGCAGCTCTGCACATGGTTACGCTTTGGTAAGCCATCATGCTTAAGGGACGGGGCCATGGACCGTAGCTCGATCGCTTTTGGCCTGATGGCATTGCTCGCCGCGCTGATGATCGCCGCCGCGGTCAGCGACCTGCGGTCGCGGTCGATCTCGAACGGGCTGAACGGCACGATCGCGCTGCTCGCCATTCCCTTCTGGATCGCGAGCGGCCTGTCGCTGTGGCCCGACATTCCGATCCAGTTCGGCGCCGCCTTCGCGGTATTCCTGCTGTTCGCCGGGCTGTTCGCCATCGGCGCGATGGGCGGCGGCGACGTCAAGATGATCGGCGCGGTGATGCTGTGGATTCCGTTGCCGCTGTTCGTTCCCATGCTGACCGTCATGGCACTGGGCGGCGGCCTGCTGTCCGCGATCATGCTCGTTCACATCAAGCTGCGCCCGTCGGGCAAGCCGGTCGAGGTCCCCTATGGGGTCGCGATCGCGGCGGCCGGACTTTGGGCGCTTCACCAACACTATCTTAACCAGTTTCAGTTTATCGGATCGGCCTGAGGGTAGGCACAGCCGTTTCTGGTGGGTGCAGGAGGGCGAAAAATCGTCATGGATATGCGAAAGATTATGCTGATCGTCGGCGCGCTGGTCATTGCGGTCAGTGCGGCGTTCGGAGTCAATCTGATGATGCGCGGGTCTTCGACCCCGCCCGCCCGTGCGGCGGCGGCCCCGGAAATTTCCGGCCCGATGATCCTGGTCGCAACGCGGCAACTGCCGGTGGGCACGATCATCGGCCCCGACAGCTTCCGTTTTCAGCCGTGGCCGACCGAACTGGTCGAGAAGGCCTATTTCCTGAAGGACAAGACCGACGTCAACACGCTGGTCGGCACCGTGGTGCGCTATCCGATCACCGCGGGCCAGCCGCTGACGCAGGGCGCGCTCGTCCACCCCGACGACCGCGGCTTCCTGGCCGCGGCGCTCGGCCCGGGCATGCGCGCCGTCACGGTGAAGGTGTCGCAGGAACAGGGCGTCGCCGGCTTCGTCTTTCCGGGCGACCGCGTCGACGTGCTGCTGTCGCAGGAGATTTCGGTCAAGGAAGGCAGCGCCTATCCCGACGACCAGCTCTTCACCGCGGAAACGATCGTGCGCAACGTGCGCGTCCTCGCGACCGACCAGCGCTACGATGCCGAGGACGAGACGGGCAAGACGCCGGTCCGCACCTTCGGTTCGGTGACGCTCGAGGCGACGCCCGAGATCGCGGAGAAGATCGCCGTCGCCCAGAACATGGGCCGGCTGTCGCTGGCGCTGCGTCCGCTGGCCGAAAGCACCGGCGACCTCGAATCGGCGATCGCGTCGGGCGAGATCGACGTGCCGGCCAAGGGCGGCACCGTCGCCGAACGCAAGATGCTGGCCGAAGCCGCCGCGCGTCCGACCGCCAGCCGCTCGTCGGCCACCACCGGCGGCGACGTCTCGCGCTTCTGGGTGCCGGTCCGGGGTCGTGTCACGGCGCCGCGCCAGCCGCAGCAGCAGTCGATGGCGGACACGCCGGCAGCGGCATACGGGGGCACGGCTCAGGCCGCACCGCGGGGCCCTGTCGTCCGCGTGACGCGCGGCGACAAGACCACCGAAGTTCCGGTTGGGGGTAAGTAAGATGAACAGCAAAGCCAATTTCAAGGCAGCGGCGCTCGCCCGTACCCTGGCCGTCGGCCTAGTCGCGGCAACCCTGGCCGCCGCCCCGTCGCAGCCCGCAACCGCGCAGGCGACGCAGAATGCCAGCAGCAGCATCGACCTGTCGGTCGGCCGCGGGCGCCTGATCAACCTGCCCGCCCCGATGGCCGACGTCTTCGTCGCCGACGACAAGGTCGCCGACGTGCAGGTGCGGTCGAACCGCCAGCTCTACATCTTCGGCAAGGCGCCGGGCGAGACGAGCATCTATGCGACCGACGCCGGCGGCCGCGTCGTCTATTCGACGGTTGCGCGGGTCGGCAACAATATCGAGACGATCGACCAGATGCTGACGCTGGCGATGCCCGACGCGAAGATCGCGGCGAACACGATGAACGGCTTCGTCCTGCTGACCGGCACCGTCCAGTCGCCCGACGACGCGGCGGAGGCCGAACGGCTGGTGCAGGCGTTCGTCGGCGAACAGACCAAGGTGCTGTCGCGCCTGCGCACGGCGACGCCGCTGCAGGTCAATCTGCAGGTGCGGATCGCCGAAGTGAACCGCTCGCTGGTCAAGGAGATGAGCGGCAACCTGCTGACGCGCGACATGACGGGCGGCTTCCTGGGCGGCGTGTTCAGGGGGCGCAAGGCCGGCACGATCACCACCAATCCCGACGGATCGACCAGCTACACGGTCGAGACGCCCACCGGCATCAACAGCCTGGCGGCCGCCGGACGGCTGTTCGGCGTCGACCTGATCGCTTCGCTCGACCTCGGCGAACGCTCGGGGATGGTCGCCACGCTCGCCCAGCCCAATCTGACCGCGATTTCCGGCGAGACCGCCGACTTCCTGGCGGGCGGCGAATATCCGGTTCCGATCCCCGGCAACTTCGCCGGAACGACGATCGAATATCGCAAATATGGCGTCAGCCTCGCCTACACGCCGACCGTGCTGTCGAACGGCCGGATCAGCCTGCGCGTGCGGCCGGAAGTATCCGAACTGACGACCGACGGCGCGATCGAACTCGACGGGTTCCAGGTTCCGGCGCTCACCGTGCGTCGTGCCGAAACGACCGTCGAACTGGGTTCGGGCGAAAGCTTCATGATCGCGGGACTGATGAACAATCGTTCGGTCGGCGCGATCGACAAGGTTCCCGGCCTCGGCGACGTGCCGATCCTGGGCAGCCTGTTCAAGTCGGACAGCTTCCGCCGCGGCGAAACCGAGCTGGTGATCGTCGTCACCCCCTATCTGGTGAACCCGGTTTCGGCGAACGAGATCAAGCTGCCGACCGACGCCTTCCGCGTTTCCGACGACGCGTCGCGGCTGCTGCTCGGCAAATCGAGCGACGGCGTCACCGGCGGCGACCGTCCCAAGCCGCAGCTCGACGGCGCGCCCGGCGACGCCACCCGCCCGCGCGGCAGCGGCGACGTTTCGCCCGGTTTCAGCCTCAGCAAGTAAGGCGCTGGTTTTCAGGAGCTAAAGTGATGAAGAAGATCGCAACTCTGACCGCCCTGGGACTGGCGACCGCGCTGGCCGGATGCACCGGCTCGGCCTACAGCAACCGCAGCCTCGAATCGGTCCACCAGCCGCTGGTGCGCAACGCCACCTATCATTTCGACGTCGCGGCGACGAACGGCGATCTGCCGCCCAGCGAGCAGGGCCGCCTCGAAGGCTGGCTCGACGCGATGGGCGCGCGTTATGGCGACCGCATCGCGGTCGAGGATTCCTCGACCTATGGCGCCGCGGCGGCGCAGGCCACGGTGCGCTCGATCGTCGAGAAGCGCGGGCTGCTGCTGAGCCGAGAGGCCCCGGTGACCGAAGGATCGGTCGCCCCCGGCCATCTGCGCGTCGTGATCACGCGGGCGAGCGCGCATGTTCCGGGCTGTCCCGACTGGGCGAGCAACTATTCGATCAACCCGACCAACGCGACCTCGTCCAACTATGGCTGCGCGACCAACAGCAATCTCGCCGCGATGGTCGCCGACCCGAACGACCTGATCAAGGGCGCGTCGAACGACCGCAGCGACCCGGCCGCCGCGACCAAGGCGATCAAGACCTATCGCGAGAAGCCGCAGACCGGCGCGGGCGAACTGCGCGGTCAGTCGACCAGCAACGGAGGTGCCAAGTGAACGCTCCCTTCAAAGCCGCGGGGCTGCGCGACCCGTTCAACGCCTTCGTCTGCGACGACGATACGCTGGAGCTGATCCGCGTCGCCGCGGGCGACATGGGCTGGCCGATCGAGAAGTGCAACAAGGGCGGCCTGCGCAACGCGGTGCAGTCGCTGTCGGTGTCGGCAAGCCCGAACATCCTGTTCGTCGACATGTCCGAATCGGGCGATCCGATCAACGACATCAACGCGCTGGCCGAAGTGTGCGAGCCCGGAACGGTGGTGATCGCCGCCGGGCAGGTCAACGACGTCCGCCTGTATCGCGACCTGCTGTCGAGCGGCATCCAGGACTATCTGCTGAAGCCGCTGTCGCTCGATCAGGTCCGCGAATCGCTGGCGATGGCGCAGGCGATGCTGACCGCGCCCAAGCATGGCGACGTGCACGACGACAAGCCGCACCACATGACGGCGGTGGTCGGGGTGCGCGGCGGCGTCGGCGCGTCGCTGGTATCCACCTCGCTCGCCTGGGTGATGAGCGAGCAGGCCGGCCGCCAGACCGCGCTGCTCGACCTCGACGTCCATTTCGGCACCGGCGCGCTGACGCTCGACCTCGAGCCGGGGCGCGGCCTGATCGACGCGATCGACAATCCGAGCCGCATCGACGGCCTGTTCATCGAGCGCGCGATGGTGCGCGCGTCGGACAAGCTGAGCCTGCTGTCGGCCGAGGCGCCGATCCACCAGCCGGTGATGACCGACGGGTCGGCGTTCTTCCAGCTCGAGGAGGAATTGCGCGGCGCCTTCGAGATGACGATCGTCGACATCCCGCGGCACGTGCTGATCCCCTTCCCGCACCTGGTGTCGGAAGCCGGGACGATCCTGCTGGTCAGCGACGTGACGCTCGCCTCGGCGCGCGACACGATCCGCCTGCTGTCCTGGTTCAAGCAGAACATCCCCGCGGCGCGGGTGATCCTGGTCGCGAACAAGTTCCAGAGCGCGATCGGCGAACTGTCGCGCAAGGAATTCGAATCGTCGATCGAGCGGTCGATCGACATCGTCATCCCCTTCGATCCGAAGCTGGTCAGCCAGGCCGCAAAGCTCGGCAAGTCCTATGCGGAAATCTGCAAGGGCGCCAAGGGCGCGCAGGCGTGGACCAATCTGATGCGCCTGATCCTCGACGGCGCCGACGGCGACGGCGAGGAGGTCGCGGCGCCGGCCGCGAAGGGCGGCGCGAAGGACGCGGCCAGCGGATCGCTGCTCGGCAAGCTGGGCGGCATCGGCAATCTGATGGCGAAAAAGGGCGCAAAATAAGGGGGTGAAGCGGCCGCTTCGGCGGCCGTCGCGACACCCCTCAACCGGATGAATCCGACCATGAACCTGCCAGTGATCCTCATCATCGCCACCGCCTTTCTGGCTTTCGCGGCGCTTGTCGTCCTGCTGGGCGGCCCCTCGGCCGGGAAAGCCAAGTCGCGGCGGCTGGCATCGGTGAAGGATCGGCACGCGGCCTCGACCGAGGCGGTGGTCGCGGCGCAGATGCGCAAGACGATCCAGGCGTCGAGTGCCGGGAGCAACCGGCTGTCGAGCCTGATGCCGCGCCGCGAGCAGATGGAACTGCGCCTGCGCCGGACCGGCAAGACGTGGAACATCACCCAATATATGTTCGCGACGATGATCCTGTTCGTCGTCGTGGCGGCGCTGATGCTGATCATGCGCGCGCCGTTCATGCTGGCGATCCTGTTCGGCCTGCTGGCGGGGATCGGCCTGCCCTATATGATCGTCGGCCGCCTGATCAAGAAACGCGTGACCCAGTTCACCACCCGCTTTCCCGATGCGATCGACCTGCTGGTGCGCGGGTTGCGGTCGGGCCTGCCGGTCACCGAGACCTTTCAGGTCGTCAGCCAGGAACTGCCCGGTCCGGTGGGCGAGGAATTCCGCGGAATCATCGAGCGCATCCGCATCGGCAACACGATGGAGGCCGCGCTGCAGGAATCGGCCGACATGCTCGGCACGCCCGAATTCCAGTTCTTCTGCATCACGATCGCGATCCAGCGCGAGACCGGCGGCAATCTGGCCGAAACGCTGGGCAACCTGTCCGACGTGCTGCGCAAGCGCGCGCAGATGAAGCTCAAGATCCGCGCCATGTCGTCGGAAGCCAAGGCCTCCGCCTATATCGTCGGCTCGCTGCCCTTCTTCGTGTTCGGTATCGTCTGGATGATGAACCCCGAATATCTGAGCGGATTCTTCCACGAGGAGCGGCTGATGATCGCCGGGATGGGCGGGCTGATCTGGATGAGCCTGGGCGCCTTCATCATGTCGCGCATGATCAGTTTCGAGATTTGAGGACGCCGACCCGATGACCAGCAGCCTCCTCCTCACCGCCTTCACCGGAGCCCAGCCGGGCCCGACGCTTCTGGGCGTCGATGTCGTCTGGGCGGCGACCATGCTCGCCGTCGTCGGCGTGCTCGCGGTGCTCGTCGCCATTTATGGCGCGCTGACCGTGCGCGATCCGATGGCGAAGCGCGTCAAGGCGCTCAACGAACGCCGCGAACAGCTCAAGGCCGGGATCACCGCATCGACCGCGAAGCGCCGCGCGCGGCTGGTCCGCAAGAACCAGACCGCCGACCGGATGCGGACCTTCCTCGGCAAGCTGCAGGTGCTTCAGGAAGAGCAGATCAAGGATGTGCAGCAGAAGCTGGCGCAGGCCGGCATCCGCTCCAAGGACCTCGCCGTCGCTGTCATCTTCGGGCGGCTGGTGCTGCCGATCCTGCTCGGCGGCCTGGCGGCCTTCCTGATCTATGGCATCGACATGTGGCCCGATATGACGCCGATGAAGCGTTCGGGCTTTACCATGGCGGCATTGATCCTCGGCTACAAGGCGCCCGACCTGTTCGTGCAGAACAAGCGCCAGAAGCGCACCGACGCGATCCGCAAGGGGCTTCCCGACGCGCTCGACCTGCTCGTGATCTGCGCCGAGGCCGGCCTGACCGTCGACGCCGCCTTCTCGCGCGTGTCGCGCGAGCTCGGCCGCGCCTATCCCGAACTGGGCGAGGAATTCGCGCTGACCTCGATCGAGCTCGGCTTCCTGACCGAGCGTCGTCAGGCGTTCGAGAATCTGGCCTATCGCGTCAATCTGGAAGCGGTGAAGGGCGTGGTCACGACCATGATCCAGACCGAGAAATACGGCACCCCGCTGGCCAGCGCGCTGCGCGTCCTGTCGGCGGAATTCCGCAACGAGCGCATGATGCGCGCCGAGGAAAAGGCCGCGCGCCTGCCCGCGATCATGACGGTGCCGCTGATCCTGTTCATCCTGCCGTGCCTGTTCATCGTGATCCTGGGTCCGGCGGCCTGCTCGCTCAAGGACGCGCTCGCCGGCGCGATGGGCGGCGGAAGCTGAAAGCGGGGCGGGCCCGCGCCCGCCCGCTTCCCCGGCGGTCAGGCGACCGTCTGCTCGATCGCGCCGAAGATGCTGTGGTGGCGCTCGTCGTCCATCCAGATGCGGACCGTGTCGCCCTTCCGCATGAAGGGCGTCGCCGGCGCGCCGGCGCGGATGGTTTCCACCGTCCGCACCTCGGCAAGACAGCTGTAGCCCAGCCCGCCCTCAGCGATCGGCTTGCCCGGACCGCCGTCGGCATCGCGGTTCGAAACCGTTCCCGACCCGATGATCGTCCCGGCGCCCAGATGGCGCGTCCGCGCCGCATGGGCGATCAGCCGGCCGAAATCGAAGGTCATGTCGACCCCGGCATCGGCGCGGCCGAGCGGCTGGCCGTTGAGGTCGACGCACAGCGTGCCGTGCAGCTTGCCGTCGCGCCAGCGGTCGCCGAGCGCATCGGGCGTCACGAACACCGGCGACATCGCGCTCGATGGCTTCGACTGGAAGAAGCCGAACCCCTTGGCGAGTTCGGGCGGGATCAGTCCGCGCAGCGAAACGTCGTTGGTCAGACCGACGAGCAGGATCCTGTCGCGCGCCGCCTGCGCGTCGATGCCGGCGGGCACGTCGCCGGTCACGACGACCACCTCCGCCTCCATGTCGCAGCCCCATGCGGGGTCGCCGAGCGGGATCGGGTCGCGCGGGGCGAGGAAGGCGTCGCTGCCGCCCTGATACATCAGCGGGTCGTGCCAGAAGCTTTCGGGCATCTCTGCCCCGCGCGCCTGGCGGACGAGCGCGACATGGTTCACATAGGCGCTGCCGTCGGCCCATTGATAGGCGCGCGGCAACGGCGAGGCGGCGTCGCGTTCATGGAACCGTTCGCGCGGGATCGCTTCGTGATTGACGTCGTCGGCCAGCGCCTTCAGGCGCGGCGCCGCTTCCGCCCAGTCGTCGAGCGCCGCCTGCAGCGTCGGCGCGATCGCTCCGGCGTCCGCATACCAGGCAAGATCGTCCGAAACGACGACCAGTCGGCCGTCGCGGCCGGCTTTGAGCGAAGCGAGTTTCACATCGGTCCCTTTGTCTGCGATGCGGCCGAAGCATCATCGCCCACAGGGCAAGCGACGATCAGCGCGGCATCTGGATGGATGCGAAACAGGTAAAGCCGCTCTGTCCCGCCTGCAAGCGCCGGATATATTGCAGATAGGCCTGCGACTGGTCGTAGGTCGCGCCGGGCAGCGTCTGGCCGCGGAAGGCGCGCTTGACCTGTTCACCCGTGAAGGGGCGCGGCGATCCCGGAAAAGCGCCCTTCGTCCCCGGCGGGACGAGCTTGCCGTTGGGATCGATATAGCGACCGGCGCCGGTCGGGCCGGGAACCGGTATCTCGCAATTCATCACCGACACGGCGGTCTGCGCAAAGGCGGGACGGATCGTCAGCGCGGCGGAGACGCCCGCAGCGCCGAGCGCCAGCATCCGGCGGCGCGTCGGAACGGCCTCATCGGCGCCATCTGCCGGCTCGTGGCCCGGAATCTCGCTGTTTTCCATACTCTGCCCCTACCCCATAGGGAGCGGGAGGAAAAGCAAAAGACCGGCCCCCGCATCCGGCATCCCGCTTTGGGACAGGGGTCGGCGCAAGCGTAACCGGCGCAAACGGCCTTGCGGGCGCCTGCGCTTCGTGCGAGGCGCTGTGCCGATGTTCGACCGCCTGTCCAGCCTCGTCATCGCGTTGACGCTGGTCGCCGTCGCGGCGATCTTCGCCGGACTGGCCGGGGGCGATGCCCTGACCATCACGCTTCTGGCCGCCGCGGGCGCCGCCGCCGCCGCCATCGTCCATGCCGCAGTGCCGGGGGCCCCGCCCGACTTCGACGGGGGAACGGGCGCGCCCGAACCCGAAGCACCGCCGCCGTCGCTGTTGCGGCACCCCGATTTCGCCCGCTGGGCCGACCAGGAGCGCGAGCCGCTGATCGGAACCGCCGACAATGTCGTCACCATCGCCAACGACGCGGCGGTCCGGCTGCTGGGCCGGCATATCGTCGGCGCCGACATCCGGACCGCGATCCGCCATCCCGCCGCGACCGAAGGGCTGGCGGCGGCGGACGGCGCAAGCCCGCCATCGCCGATCGACCTTGTCGATTTTCCCCGATCGGGCCAGCGTTGGACGCTCCGGATCGCCGAATTGTCGGGGGGCGACCGTATCATCTTCCTGTCCGACCGGTCGGCGATCGACGCCGCCGATCGCATGCGGTCCGACTTCGTCGCCAACGCGAGCCACGAACTGCGCACTCCGCTCGCGGCGATCCTCGGCTATGTCGAGACGCTGCACGACCTGACCGGCGAAACCGACGTGCCGACGCGCCGCCGTTTCCTGTCGATCATCGAACGCGAGGCGCGGCGGATGCAACAGCTCGTCATCGACCTGCTGTCGATCTCGCGGGTCGAGGCCGACCGGTTTCGCCGCCCGACGACGCCGGTCGATCTTGCAGCGATCGTGCGGACGACGATCGCGCAATTGCAGGACAGCGAGGAAGCGCGCCCCAAAGACATCGTTGCCTTGCCCGGCGACACCGCGGTGCCGGTGCTCGGCGACGAGGCGCAGCTGGCGCAGCTCGTGCACAACATCATTTCCAATGCGCTGAAATACGGCCGCGCGGGCACGCCGGTAACGGTCGAGCTGATCCCCGAGGAAGCCGACCGGGTGCGCCTGTTGGTCAGCGATGAGGGCGACGGCATCGCGCCCGACCACCTGCCCCGCCTGACCGAGCGCTTCTACCGCGTCGACGAGGCGCGCAGCCGCTCGGTGGGCGGCACCGGGCTCGGGCTCGCGATCGTCAAGCACATCGCCGAGCGCCATCGCGGCCAGCTCGACATCGCGAGCGAGCCCGGCAAGGGTACGCGCGTGTCGGTCGTCTTTCCGCTCGCCGCCTGAAACGCTTCGGGGCGGTCGTCAGCCGTCGCGGCGGCGCCGAAACCGGCGGGCATAGATCAGGCCGCCGACGCCCAGCGCGAACAGGCCCCACAGGCCCGGTTCGGGGATCGGAACCGGATCGCCGCCCGAACTCGACCCGCCCGAGGACGACCCGCCCCCCGGCGTGCCGATATTCCCGCCCTTGTAGGTGCCGATATGCATCTCGCCATTCTGCTTCAGATTGCCGAAGACCGCCGAGCCCTGGATGTAGTTCCCGGTTTCCGCATCCGCGGACGGCGCGAGGATCGAACCGCCCCACGCGGTCGTCACGCGGATATTCTCGGCATCGGGGAAGTTCCAGATCACATGCTCGCCCAGGTTGTTGGTGCCGCCGATGAAATTGTCGTTGAGCAGGATGTTGCGGCCGCTCACATTGACGACGACCGTTTCGGCACCGTTGAGAGCGAACTGGATTTCGCCGATCTTGTCGAGGTCGGCCGAGCTGATCTCGAATACCGCCAGCCCGTCGGCATTCGGCTTTGCCGTGAAGACGCCGCGATTGCCCTGGACGGCGAACTGGCTGTTCGATGTCAGCGTCCCCATGTCGAACGACAGCCGGTCGAGGCTGGAGACGAGCTGTTCCTTCTGCTGCTGCAGGCCGACCACGAAGGCCGGATCGCTGTTGCCGAGGCCGGACAACACCTTGTTCTGATTGACGTTGGTGTTGCTGATCGTCCCGCCGACCTTCACCGTCTGCGCCGCGCCGTTGAGGTTGAAGCCGCTGTTCACATTGCCGCCGACGACCGCGCCCGAACCGTTGTTCAGATTCTTGTGACCGCCATTGACGTCGCCGACGACGGTCAGGCCGGGCTGGCCCGACGTCGATTGCGCCAGCGGGCGGATCGCATAGTTGGACGAATTCCCCGACAGGTTGCCGCCGACGAAGGTCCGCCCCTCAACCTCTGACGAGGATTCGAGATTGCCGAGAACGACAAGATTCCACTCGCGCAGGGCGTCGAGGCCGGTGATGGGTGACGAGGATTGCGCAAGCGCGGGCGAAACCGCCAGCGATGCCGCGAAAATAGCCGTCGCGACGAGCGGCCGAAAGGCAATGGACACTCTGAAAACCTGTCTGGAAAAGGGAATTTGCCGAATGCGGCGAGGCCCTTAGCCGATTTCACGCGCCTTGCCTATCGCAGTGCTGTCCCAATCCGGAACAGGGTCGAGGCGCGGACCGCAAGGCGTGGTAAATTCACGATATCGCGCCGATTTCAGGCGATGGTGTCGAGCAGTTCGCCGAGCATCCCGAACATCTGGTCGATCTGCGCCTTCTCGACGATCAGCGGCGGCGACAGCGCGATGATGTCGCCGGTCGCGCGGACCAGCAGGCCGGCGTCGAAGGCGCGGTGGAACAGTTCCATCGCGCGCGCAGTCGGCGCGCCGGGGCGCGGTTCGAGTTCGATGCCCGCGACAAGGCCGATGGTGCGGATGTCGACGATATGACGGCGCCCCCGCAGGCCGTGCGCCGCCGCCTCCCAATAGGGCGCCAGTTCGGCGGCCCGTTCGAACAATCCCTCGCGCGCATAGAGGTCGAGCGCCGCCAGCCCGGCCGCGCAGGCGAGCGGATGGCCCGAATAGGTATAGCCATGGGCCAGTTCGATGCCGCCGGGCGCGCTTTCGATCACCGCGTCATGCAACTCGCGCTTCACCGCGACCGCACCCATCGGGACGGCGGCGTTGGTCAGCCCCTTCGCCATCGTCAGTATGTCGGGGGTCACGCCCCACGCCTGCGCCGCGGTCGCCGCGCCGACGCGCCCGAAGGCGGTGATCACCTCGTCGAAGATCAGCAGGATGCCGTTGCGGTCGCAGATCGTGCGCAGCCGTTCGAGATAGCCGACGGGCGGGACGAGGACGCCGGTCGACCCTGCCATCGGCTCGACGATCACCGCCGCGATCGTTTCCGCTCCATGCAGGTCGACGAGACGCTGGAGGTCGTCGGCCAGTTCGGCGCCATGCGGCGGGAAACCGCGCGAAAAGGCGTTGCGCGCGGGGTCGTGCGTGTGGCGCAGATGATCGGCGCCGGGCAGCAGGGCGAAGGCACGCCGGTTGCCGACGATGCCGCCCACGCTGATGCCGCCGAAGCCGACGCCATGGTAGCCGCGCTCGCGCCCGATCAGCCGGGTGCGTGTCCCCTGCCCCCGCGCCCGCTGCACCGCGAGCGCGATCTTGAGCGCGGTGTCGACCGATTCCGAACCGCTGTTGGTGAAGAAGATGCGGTCGAGCCCCGGCGGCATCAGCGCGGCCAGCCGCTGCGCCAGTTCGAAGGCGGCGGGGTGGCCGAGTTGAAAGGTCGGTGCGAAATCGAGTGTCGCGGCGGCCCGGGCCATCGCCGCGGCGATTTCGGTCCGGCAGTGTCCGGCGTTGCTGCACCACAGCCCCGCGGTGCCGTCTAGGATCGTCCGCCCGTCGCCGCTCTGGTAATGCATGCCGCTCGCCGAGACGATCTGGCGCGGGTGCGCCTTGTAGGCGCGGTTCGCGGTAAAGGGCATCCAGAAGGATGCCAGTCCGTCATTGTCGCCTTGCATCGCCCAGCCGCCTTTCGCCTTTTGCCGTCAGTGCTCCGCCCGCTTGCCCGGAACGAAGTGCAGCGCCCCGGCGATCGCGCCGCCGAGCAGCACCCCGAACAGGCCCGCTCCCGCCGCGTTGATCAGCCATTCCCATACGCCCGCCGCCGGAAGGCCGCCCGCGACGGCATGCGCGCCATCATGGAGCGCATGGCCGATCGCGCCAAGACCATATTCATCGAGCCCGTGCAGCACGATCTGGCCGCCGACCCACAGCATCGCCGCGGTGCCGATCGTCGCAAGGGCGGCGAGCAGCCGGGGCATCAGCGTCACCAGCCCGCGCCCGATCGCCCGCCTCGCCGCGCCGCCGTTTCGCGCCATGTGCAGTCCGATGTCGTCCATCTTCACGATCAGCCCGACGACGCCATAGACGGCGATGGTGATCGCGATGGCGACGATCGCCAGCGTCGCGGCGCGCATCGCGAGATGTTCGTCGAGCACCTCGTTGAGCGCGATCACCATGATCTCCGCCGACAGGATGAAGTCGGTGCGCACCGCCCCCTTCACCATCCGTTCTTCGTGATCCGCGTCCGCGACGATCGCCGCGTCCTCGTCGAGGCTGGTCCTATCCTTCCGCAACGCATGAAGCAGCTTTTCCGCGCCTTCGAAACACAGATAGCTGCCGCCCAGCATCAGCAGCGGCGTGATCGCCCACTCCGCGAAGGTCGACAGGAGCAGCAGAACCGGCAGGATCAGCACCAGCTTGTTGAACAGCGATCCCTTGGTGATCCGCCAGATGATCGGCAATTCGCGATCGGGGGTGAAGCCGGTGACGTAGCGCGGCGTCACCGCCGTATCGTCGACCACCACGCCCGCCGCCTTCACTCCCGCCTTCGACGCCGCGGCGCCGACATCGTCGATGCTCGCCGCCGCAACCTTGGTGATGGTGGCGACGTCGTCGAGCAGTGCAAAGAGGCCGGATGGCATGGACGTCTGGTTCCTTCGATGGGTGTGCTGGCGGTGTAAAGAAGAAGGGGACGCTTCGACAAGCCTTTGCCTTATCGCCGCTAATCGCCGGCATGGCGGCGCGCGAAAGCAGCGGCGGCGCCGAACAGCCCCGGCTGCGGATGGGTGATCAGCTTGACCGGGATCGCCGCCATGATCCCGGCAAACCGCCCCTTGTCGGCGAAACGCCCGGAAAAGTCCGAACGGACGAGCCGGTCGCGGATGCGCAGGCCGAGACCGCCCGCCACGACCACCCCACCGGCGCCATGCGCCAGCGCGAGATCGCCCGCGACGCTGCCGAGCATCGCGCAGAAACGATCCGCCGCGGCGACCGCGAGATCGTCTTCCGCGCCGAGCGCGCGTGCCCACAGCGCATGGTCGTCGAGCGGCGGAACGGCGCGCCCGTCGAGCGCGGCGAGCACTTCATAGATGCCGACGATGGCTGGCCCCGCCACGACGCGCTCGACCGAGACGCGGCCGTATCTTTGGCGCAAATGCGCGAGGATGGCATCCTCGACGGCATCGCAGGGCGCGAAGCCGATATGACCGCCCTGCGCCTCCTGCACGCGACAGGCGTCGCCGTCGCGCCACAGATAGGCGGCGCCAAGGCCGGTGCCGGGGCCGATGACGCTGATCGTGCCGCGCGCAGGAAGCGGAATATCCGGCCCGGCGAGCGGTTCGAACCAGGATTCCCCCGCCTGGCCGACGGCATGGCCGATCGCTTCGAAGTCGTTGAGCAACAGGCAATGATCGAGGCCCAGGTCGGCCCCGATTCGATCGCGCCCGATCGTCCAGCGATTGTTGGTGAAGCGCAGGATGTCGCCCTGCGTCGGCGCCGCGACGGCGATCGCGGCGCTGCGGGGCGGCGGTTCGGCCAGTTGGCGCGCGTACGCCTGCCACGCGGCCTCCAGCCCCGCATGATCCGCGGTGCGCAGCGTCACCGCCTCCCCCAGCGAAACGACGCGGCCGGCGGCAATCGCCGCGATCGCGAAGCGCGCGTGCGTGCCCCCGATATCGATCGCGACGATGCGTTCGGTCATCCCTTGTCCTGTCCTCGCTTGCCCGGCCGGCGGCGGATCGCGATCCGCGATGGCGCACGACGCCCGTCGACGCAACATGCGTTCCGTTGGTAAAGCTTTCCCAAGACATTGATGCCATAGGGTTCGCGATGGAGGCGATGACGGACCTTTCGATTCGCGCTTGCGCCCGGCTGCTGCTCGCGGTGGCGGCGCTCGCCGCGCTGTGCGGCGCCGCGCCCGCGAGCGCGGAGGTGCTTCGGCTCAACCAATCGCTCTGCCATGCCGTCAGCCCGATCGAATCGGCGGACGCCAGCCTGTCGACGCTTCGCTTTTCGTGCAGCGGGACGCCGGCGGGGTATCAGCACGACAGCTTGTGGCTGCGGTCCGACCAGCGGCAATGGGCCAGCGGGCAGCGTTCGGTCGCGCTGATGGTGCATCATTCGCGCTTCGACCGGCTCGCGGTCGCCTTTTCCTATGCCGACGGCGCGGTGCGCTGGCAGCAGGTCCGGCAGGGCGATTATGGTTCGCATTGGCGGGCGGGCGGGCAGATCGTGTTCGAGGCACCGGACCGCCCCGCGTCGGTGACGGCGATCACGATGCGCTTCGACCGGCTCGCCGCCCACGACCTGGTGCGCGCCCATATCCTGTCGCGCGACCAGAGCAGTATGCAGGCCGCGGGCATGGCGGCGGCGACCGGCGCCGCGCTGATGCTCCTGCTCGTCAGCGGCATCTACAGCCTGTCGCTCGCCGTCGCGGTACGGCGCCAATATCTCGCCTGGCAAGCCGCGTGGGCGGCAACGATGCTCTTGTGGGGAACGCTGTGGTCGCAGATTCATCTGGCGCTGCTCCCCTTCATGGCGGGCACCGTCTCGGCCCAACTCTGCACTTTCCTCGCCTGCCTCGCGATCGCGGTCGCCACCGCGAGCGCGGTGACGGCGCTCGACCGCAGCGGCGTTCCCGCCGCGCTGCGCCGGGCAACGCTGGCGCTCGGGGCCGGCGTCGGACTGGCGGGCATACCGCTCGCGCTGATGCAGTCCGGCGACCTCGGCTATTGGGGCGAGGTGCTGGGCCTCGCCATCCTCGCCAACCTCGCCGCCGTCGCGATCTGCCTTGGCTGGGGCTGGCGGCGCGGTTCGATCGAGGCGCGCGATTTCGCCGCTGCCTGGTGCCTGCCGATGGCGGTGCTCGCCTTCATTCACCTCGTCGATGTCGAGAACGGCTTCTGGGGCGGCGGCTCCAAGCTGGCCGTGCTGCTCGCCGCCACCTGGCAGGCGCTGTGGCTGTCCGCCGCCGCGACCCGCCGGCTGGCCTCGCTGCGGATCGAGCGCGATCACGCACGCGCGGCCGAGGCGCAGGCGCGCGAACTGGCGCGCCGCGACCCGCTGACCGGCCTTCCCAACCGCCGCGGGTTCATCGAAAGCGTGACGCCGCTGCTCGACCGCGCGCGCGCGGACGACCTGCCGGCGGCGCTGCTGCTGGTCGACATCGACCGCTTCAAGTCGATCAACGACGTCCATGGCCACGATATCGGCGATGTGGTGCTGTGCCGGATCGCGCGCCGGATCGCGCGATGGGAAGGTTCGATCTGCACCGTCGCGCGCCTCGGCGGCGAGGAATTCGGCCTGCTGACGATCGGGATGGAGGGCATAGCGCTCGACCGCTTCGCCGAGAGCGTCCGGCGGGAGATCGCCGCCTGCGACCATAGCGCGTCCTTGGGCGACCGGACCGTCACCGCCAGCATCGGCGTCGCCGAGGTCCGTCCCGCCTGCGATTTCCAGCGGCTGTACAAGATCGCCGACGACGCGCTCTATGAAGCGAAGCACGCAGGGCGCGACCAGGTGGTGCTGCAGCGCCATACCGAAAGCGGCGGACCGAAGCCCGACCTGCCCGACCGCGAGGCCGTGCCGCTGGGCTGAGGCGCTGGGCTATGGCCTGTCGGGATTCAGTTTTTTTCGCAAAACAAAACCACGTGCTCCCGCGAAGGCGGGAGCCCAGAGCGGATGAAATCAGGGTCTGCGTTCCACCGCACTGGGTCCCCGCCTTCGCGGGGACACGCCCATATGCGTCCGCAAACACCCGAATCCCCACAGGCTATAAGGGAGCATCGGCCGGGGGAGTCGGCCGTCAGAGGCCGAACTTCTCCCGATAATATTGGACGCGCGTCGCGCGCAGCGCCCGAACGCCGAGGCGGTCGTAGGCCCGCTGCCACGAGGCGAACTCCTCAAGGCTGAGATTATAGCGCTCGCACGCTTCGTCGACCGTGATCAGCCCGCCCTCGACGGCGGCGACCACCTCCGCCTTGCGGCGGCTGACCCAACGCCGCGTGTTGCGCTTCGGCAAATCCGCCAGCGTCAACTCACTGCCCATCGGTCCGATCACCGACGCCGGCCGAATCTTCTGATTTTCGAGCACCACGACACTCCGTTCGGCGGCCTTCGGCCGCATGGCGCCCCCCGCGTTTTCCCGAACCCGGTCTATCCGATCGTCGTAAAGGAAGGGTTAGGCGATCGGGGCGGCCGGTCGCGGGCCGGGCACGATCCGTCGCGCCGGGACCGACGTTCCGCGTTCGGCACGCCCCATCGCCGTCAGGGCAGACGCCGCGCCCCGGCTTCGCGCAGCGCGGCGATGGTCGGATAGCCGTCGACCGCCATCAGCAGGTCGGCCTCGGCCAGCAGCGAGCGCAGCACATGCGCGGCGCCTTCGGCACCGCCCAGCGCCAGCCCATAGCTGTACGGCCGTCCGACGCCGACCGCGGTCGCGCCGAGCGCCAGCGCCTTCGCCACGTCGCTGCCCGACCGGACCCCCGAATCGAACAGCACCGGCGTGCTGCCGGCGGCCGCAACGACGTCGGGCAGCATGTCGATCGCGGCGATGCCGCCATTCGCCTGCCGCCCGCCGTGGTTCGAGCAATAGATGGCGTCGGCGCCGCCATCGATCGCGCGGCGGGCATCGTCGGGATGGCAGATACCCTTGAGGACGATCGGCAGTTTGGTCAGCGAGCGCAGCCAGGGCATGTCGTCCCACGTCAGCACCTTGCCGAAGGTGCCCGCCCAGGTCATCACGCCGGTGCGCACATCCTCTTCGGGCGGGCGGCCAACCATCGTGCGGAAGCGGGGGTCGGACCAATAGTTGGACAGGACGTGCCCGCGCAGCTGCGGGAAATTCGAATCGTTGAGGTCACGCGGTCGCCAGCCCGTTACCCAGGTGTCGAGCGTGACGATGATCGCCTTGTATCCCGCCGCCTCGGCACGGTGGACGAGGCTCTCAGCCAGTTCCTTGTCCTTCGGGGTATAGAGCTGGAAAAAGCCCGGCGTGTCGCCCATCGCCGTGGCGACGTCCTCCATCGGATCGTTCGACAGCGTCGAGGCGGTCAGCGGCACCCCGGTCAGCGCCGCGGCGCGCGCGGCGGCGATGTCGCCATGCCCGTCCTGCGTGCAAAGGCCGGTGACCCCGATGGGCGCCATGAACAGCGGCGTCGGCAGCGTCATGCCGAACAGATCGATCGACAGGTCGCGCACCGAGCAATCGACCATCATCCGCGGCACGATGCCCCAGTGCCGAAAGGCCGAGGCATTGCTGTCCTGCGTGAACTCGTCGCCGCAGCCGCCCTGGACATATTTGAGCAGCGACGGCGCCATCGCCGCCTGCGCGCGCGCCTCGAGCCCCGCGAAATCGACAGGATATTTGGGCAGCACGCCGCTGAGCCCGCCGAAATAGATCTCGTGCTGAAAATCGCCGTAGTGCGCCATGGCCGCCCTGTCCCCTTTCGTTGATCGACGCCGATGATAAGCCGATCGCGCCGCGCGCGTCCATGCATGGATTGCATTGCGGCGTCATGATCCGATCCGGCATGGCCGCCCGCGCGCCGGCGCGCTAGGGACGAACGCATGACCGACAAACGCCTCTGCCGCCGCCTGGGAATCATCGGGACCGGCCGGGTGGCGCACGCGCTGATGCTGGCGCTTGCTCCGTATGCCGACCTGCCGCCGCTCGTCTGGGGCCGCTCGCGGGAGCAGGCCGAGGCGCTCGCCCGAGAGGCTGCCGGCGCGGCCGCCACCGACCTGCGCGCGATCGCCGAAGCGTGCGACCTGATCGTCATCGCGGTCGCGGACGACGCGGTTGCGGCCATGGCGGCCGGGCTGGCGCGCGATCTGGCGCCTCCGCATGCGCCCTTCGTCTTTCACGTCAGCGGCCGCAGCGGCGCGGCGATTCTCGATCCGCTGGCGGCAGCGGGAGCACAGATCGCGGCGATCCATCCGGTGATGACCTTCACCGGCAATCCGCGCGCCGAAATCGAGCGGATGGCGGCCGCGCATTTCGCGGTCACGGTCTCGGACCCCGCGACGCTGCCGCGCGCCCGTGCGGTGATCGAACGGCTCGGCGGCACCGCGGTCGAGATCGCCGAGGCGCAGCGCACCCTCTACCACGCCGCGCTCTGCCACGCCGCCAACCATCTGGTGACATTGCTCGCCGGTGCGTCGCAGGCCTTGCGCACCGCAGGCGCCGACGCGCCCGAGGCGATGCTGGCGCCGCTGGTCCGCGCCGCACTGGAAAACAGTCTGGCGCACGGCTTTTCCGCGCTGTCGGGGCCGCTGCTGCGCGGCGACGGCGACACGATCGCCCGGCACCTCGCCGCGATCGACGCCGATTACCCGGCGCTGGGCGCCCCCTATCGCGCCATGGCGCGCGCCACGCTCGACGAAATGGAGCGCGACGGCCTCGCCGCGGCTTCGCCGGCGATCCGCACCCTGCTGAACTGACGGCAGACCGGCCGGCAAGCCGTGCGGTCGATCGCAGATAGGGAAAAATGGGGACGACTACTTATCCCGGCCCGTTTTTCACGGCGAGAAACAACTAACGATCGACGGCTTACCTGTTGCGCCGGTCATCAATTGTTTTTCGGCATTGTTCCGCACCGTCCGTGCCGTGTTCCGCGCCGTCCAAGACGGGCGCTGGCGGGCATGGCAATCGGCAAGGGCACATAGCCGCCGCGAGAGACGATGCAACAGGGTCGCCGGGCCGAAAAGGCACGGTTCAACGCACATCTCACGGTCCATAACAAGGAGACCCTGACCGTGCACAAGACGCGTATTTCGACCCTGCTCCTCGCCGCCACGCCCCTGGCGCTCGCCCTCCCCGCGCCCGCCTGGGCCGACCCCACGCCCGAATGCAATGCCGGAAGCGGCGCCAATTCGACCGAATGCGGCGTGAACAGCCTCGCGAGCGGGGAGAAATCGACCGCCATCGGCGATTCGGCGGCCGCCATCGGCGACAATAGCGTCGCGATCGGCGCAGGTGCCTATGCCAACAAGAAGGACGCAACGGCGCTGGGCACCGAAGCCTACGCAACCGGCGTGGAAAGCACGGCGCTGGGATCCGGCGCCTATGCCAACAATGAAGGCGATACCGCGCTGGGTTCCAATGCCAATGTCGCCGGCGCCCATGGCACCGCCGTGGGCGGATTGGCCGTGGCGCAAGGCGAATCGAGCACGTCGCTCGGCTACCACGCCGCGGCCGTCGGCGCGAGCGCCATGGCGCTTGGCGCCGACAGCCGGGCTGAAAAAGACGGCACGGCGATCGGCACCACCGCGCAGACCGGCGTTAAGGGCGTCGCCGTCGGCAGCGCGGCCGAAGCCGATAGTTATGGCGTCGCCGTCGGCACCACCGTGCACGCCGGCGTTGGGGGTGTCGCCTTGGGAGGCGAGGCCAAAGCCGGTACGTATAGCGTCGCCGTCGGCTCCAGCAGCACCGCCGGCGAATACGCCGCGGCGTTCGGCTACTACGCAAGAGCCGCCGACCATGGCTCGGCCTTGGGATTTGGGGCGGAGGTCACGCAGGCGAACGGCACCGCGCTCGGCACCGCGACGGCCTCCGGCGCTGACGGCGCGACCGCCGCGGGATATATGGCCAAGGCCATTGGCGATGGCTCCACCGCCCTTGGCACTTACGCTGAGGCCAGCGGCACCGATAGCGTCGCGCTGGGCGGGCAGAGCGCGGCCAACGGCAATGGCGGCGTCGCCATCGGCTTTCAGACCGTCTCCGATATTCAGGCGGTCGCCTTGGGTTTCGGCGCGAAGGGCAATGCGATCAACACCGTCGCGATCGGCACCGACGCCGTGGCCGACAGCGGCGCGGCGGTGGCGATCGGTGCCGGCTCCCTAGCCGAGGACGGCAGCGCGGTCGCGATCGGCTTTCAGCAACTGGCGTCGGGCAACGGCGCGGTGGCGATCGGCGATCCCAATGTCGCGAGCGGCACCGGGGCCGTCGCCATCGGCGCGGACAATACCGCATTCGGCGACGGCGCGGTGGCGCTCGGCAACCGGTCGGTCGCGAAAGGCGACGGCAATGTCGCGCTGGGCAATGCGGCGTCTGCGACCGGCACCAATGCCGTGGCGCTGGGCGCCGGGTCGGTCGCCGATCAGGACAATGTCGTCTCGGTCGGCGCGGCGGGCGCGGAGCGGCGCGTCGTCAACGTTGCGGCTGGCACGGCGGCCACCGATGCCGTCAATGTCGGCCAGGTGAACAGGGCCGCCACCGCGGTCACGACCGCGCTGGGCGGCGGGGCGGCCTATGATGTGGGAACCGGAGTCATGTCCGCGCCGACCTATATGGTCGGGGGAGCCGCCTATCATGACGTCGGATCGGCGATCGCCGCGATCCACGATGGCGTGTCGCAACTGGATAGCCGCGTCCACGCGCTCGAAAGCGTCTCGACGGAGGGATTCCGGCGGGCCAACGGCGGCATCGCGACGGCGATGGCGCTGGGGGGTACGATGATCGTGCCGGACAGCGATGTTTCGGTCTCGTTCAACCTCGCGACCTATCGCGGCGAACAGGGCTTTTCCGGCGCCGTGGTCGTCCGCGCCGCGCCGCGCGTCTATATCAGCGGCGGCTTTGCGGGGTCCACCGTCAAGGGCTCGACCGGCGGGCGCGTCGGCATAGCCTTCGGCATGTAGGGGGTGATGGGCCCTGGCCTTGCGCAAGGCCAGGCCCACCCCAATCAAAACAGGGCGGGCGTGGGAGCCGGTTCAGCCTGAACGGGATAATTTCCCGGCAGCCGGGCCATATGTTCGCGATGCTGTTCGGAAATGGCGCACCCGGAACGATTCGAACGTCCGACCCCCAGATTCGTAGTCTGGTGCTCTATCCAGCTGAGCTACGGGTGCGTGGAGCGGTGCCTTTACGGGCAGTCGCGGGGGGGCGCAACCCCCTATTTCGCCTTTTTCGACCGGCGAACAGGGGATCGCGCCGCCGCGGCGATCAACCGCGTTTCAGCGCCGCCTGCGCCGCCGCGAGCCGGGCGATCGGGACGCGGTAGGGCGAGGCGCTGACATAGTCGAGACCGGTCCGCTCGCAGAAATGGATGCTCGGCGCATCGCCGCCATGCTCGCCGCAGATACCGAGCTTGATGCCCGCGCGCGCGCCGCGGCCGCGCTCGGCCGCGATCTCGATCAGCTGGCCGACACCCTCGACGTCGATGCTGACGAAGGGGTCGGTGACGAAGATGCCCTTGTCGACATATTGGGTCAGGAAGCGGCCCGCGTCGTCGCGGCTGACGCCGAGCGTGGTCTGGGTGAGATCGTTGGTGCCGAAGCTGAAGAATTCGGCCGCCTGCGCGATTTCCCCCGCCATCAGCGCGGCGCGCGGCAGTTCGATCATCGTGCCGACCAGATAGGCGATCTCGCGGCCCTTCTCCGCGAACACCGCCTTCGCCGCCGCATCGACGACCGCCTTCATCAGGTCGAATTCGCGGCGCGTGGCGACGAGCGGGATCATCACTTCGGGAACCGGCGCCGAGCCGGTCTCGGCAGCGACGTCGCATGCCGCCTCGAAGATCGCCCGTGCCTGCATCTCGTAGATTTCGGGATAGGTGACGCCGAGGCGGCAGCCGCGATGGCCGAGCATCGGGTTGAATTCGTGCAGTTCGCTCGCGCGCGCCTTGAGCGCCTCGATTCCGACGCCCGCCGCGGCGGCGACCTCGGCGAAATCCTCTTCGCGCGTCGGCAGGAATTCGTGCAGCGGCGGGTCGAGCAGACGGATGGTGACCGGCAGGCCCGCCATCACGCGGAAGATCGCGGCGAAATCGCCGCGCTGCTCGGGCAGCAGCTTGGCGAGCGCGGCGCGGCGGCCATCCTCGCTGTCGGCGAGGATCATCTCGCGCACCGCCGCGATGCGCGCGGCGTCGAAGAACATATGCTCGGTGCGGCAAAGCCCGATGCCCTCGGCCCCGAAATCGCGCGCGACCTGCGCGTCGGCGGGGGTCTCGGCGTTGGTGCGGACCTTCATCCGGCGCACCTTGTCGGCCCAGCCCATCAGCGTGCCGAAGTCGCCGACCAGTTCGGGAAGCAGCGTCGGCACCTCGCCCGCCATCACCTCGCCGGTCGAGCCGTCGAGGGTGATGACGTCGCCTTCGCGCAGTTCGCGCCCGGCGACGCGCAGCACGCGCGCCGCGCCGTCGATGCTGAGCCCGCCCGCGCCCGAGACGCAGGGACGACCCATGCCGCGCGCGACGACCGCCGCGTGGCTGGTCATCCCGCCGCGCGCGGTCAGGATGCCCTTTGCGGCGTGCATGCCGTGAATATCCTCGGGCGACGTCTCGATGCGGACGAGGATCACCGCCTTGCCCATTCCCGCGGCCTTTTCGGCGCTGTCGGCGTCGAACATGATCTCGCCCGACGCGGCGCCGGGGCTCGCCGGCAGCCCCTTGGTCAGCACGTCGCGCGGCGCCTTCGGGTCGAGGGTCGGATGGAGAAGCTGGTCGAGCGCGCCGGGATCGACGCGCTGCACCGCTTCCTGCTCGGAGATCAGCCCTTCGGCCGCCATGTCGACCGCGATCTTCAGCGCCGCCTTCGCGGTGCGCTTGCCGCTCCGCGTCTGGAGCATCCACAGCTTGCCGCGCTCGACGGTGAACTCGATGTCCTGCATGTCGCGATAGTGGTTTTCGAGCGTGTCGAAGACACTGCCCAGCTCGGCGAAGGTCTCCGGCATCGCCTCTTCCATGCTGAGCGGCTTGGCGCCGGCCTTCTCGCGCGCCGCGCGGGTCAGATATTGCGGCGTGCGGATGCCCGCGACGACGTCCTCGCCCTGCGCATTGATCAGCCATTCGCCGTACCAGGCGCGCTCGCCGGTCGCGGGGTCGCGGGTGAAGGCGACGCCGGTCGCCGACGTATCGCCCATGTTGCCGAACACCATCGCCTGCACATTGACCGCGGTGCCCCATTCGCCGGGGATCGCGTTCAGGCGGCGATAGACTTTCGCGCGGTCGCTTTCCCAGCTCGCGAAGACGGCGCCGATCGCGCCCCACAGCTGATCCTTCGGCTCCTGCGGGAAGGGTGCGCCGGTCTCGCGCTGCACGATCGCCTGATATTCGATGACGAGCGCCTGCCAATCCTCTGCCGCCATCTCGGTATCGAGATAGAAGCCCTTGTCTTCCTTCGCGGTTTCCAGCGCTTCCTCGAACGCCGCATGGTCGAGGCCCATGACGACGTCGGCGTACATCTGGATGAAGCGGCGATAGCTGTCCCACGCGAAGCGCGGGTCGCCCGACGCCTCGGCGAGCCCGGCGACGGTGCGGTCGTTGAGGCCGAGGTTGAGGACGGTGTCCATCATCCCCGGCATCGACACGCGCGCACCCGAGCGGACCGAGACGAGAAGCGGATTGGCGGGATCGCCGAAGGTGCGGCCGGTCAGCCCCTCGATATGCGCGATGCCGCTCGCGACCTCGTCGGCCAGGCCGGCGGGGAACTGCTCCGCATTGTCGTAATAGGCGGTGCAGACCTCGGTGGTGATGGTGAAGCCCGGCGGCACCGGCAGGCCGATCGAGGCCATTTCGGCCAGGTTCGCGCCCTTGCCGCCCAGCAATTCCTTCGCACGCTCGGCCGTCGTGGCCGTGCCGCCGAACAAATGCACCATCGTCGTCATGTCATGCTCCTGCTGCCCCGGGGAGGAGGGTTGGCGGGGAAATAGGGACGCCACGCCCTATGGTCGATTCAGATTTGCTTCGCGCACTATAAGGGATGCCGCATAGCCATGGCATCAGCCCTCGATCTTCGAGAAATCGGCGACGCCATGGACGGCGCCGGTAAATCGGGCGAGCAGGCCCAGGCGATACGCCCGGACTGCAGGATCGGGATCGTTGACCATCACGCCCTCGAAGAAAGCGTCGATCGGCGCGCGGAGCGTCGCAAGGGCCGCCATGGCATCGGTGAAGCGCTCGGCGTCGACCGCGGCCGACGCCGCGGGTTCGGCGGCATCGAGCGCGGCGAGCAGGGTTGCATCGACCTCGGTAGGCGCGGTAGCGGCAGCGGCATCGGTCACCTCGCCCGCCTGTTTCAGGATATTCGCGGCGCGCTTGTAGCCCGCGAGCAGATTGGCGCCGTCGTCGGTCGCCATGAAGGCCTGCAGCGCCTGCACGCGCGCAAGCAGACGAACGAGATCGCCCTCGCCGGCGCCACTTTCTTGCTTGGCGGCGAACACCGCGTCGATCAGGTCGTGGCGGACGCCGGCCTCGCGCTGCTGGACCTTGAGGCGATCGGCGAAGAAGTCGAGCAGTTCCCCCTCCCCGACCGGGAAACGCAGGCTATTTTCGGTCACGATCCGAATGATGCCGAGCGCAGCGCGGCGGAGTGCGAACGGGTCCTTCGATCCGGTCGGTTTCTCGTCGATCGCGAAGAAGCTGCGCAGCGTATCCAGCTTGTCCGCCAGCGCCACGGCCACCGTCACCGGCGCGGTCGGCACCTCATCGCCCTGCCCGACCGGCTTGTAGTGATCGCGGATCGCGTCGGCGACGGCATCGGGCAGGCCTTCGGCGCGGGCGTAATAGCCGCCCATCAGGCCCTGCAATTCGGGGAACTCGCCGACCATCTCGGTGACGAGGTCGGCCTTCGCCAAGCGCGCCGCGCGTTCGGCTTGGTCAGCCAGTTCCTTGCGCGACACTTCCGTGTTCCCCCGCGAAGGCGGGGGTCCAGAGCTTGCATCCGCAGACGCCGGCGCATCACCGCCCTGGGTTCCCGCCTGCGCGGGAACACACGAGGGAGCGACGACACCCTCTTCCACCAGCCAGCGCGCGAGCTTCGCGACGCGCTCGACCTTGTCGGCGACGGTGCCGAGCTTTTCGTGAAAGGTGATGTTCGCCAGCTTCTCCGCGTGCTGCGCCAGCGTCTTCTTCTGGTCCTGTTCCCAGAAGAAGCGCGCATCGGACAGGCGCGCGGCGAGAACCTTGCGGTTGCCCGCGACGATCGCCGCGCCGCCGTCGCTCGCGGCGATGTTCGCGGTGCAGACGAAACCGTTCGCCAACTTGCCGTCGGCACCGGTCACGACGAAATATTTCTGGTTCACCCGCGCCGTGAGCTGGATCACCTCGGGCGGCACCTCGAGGAAGGTCTCGTCGAAGCGGCCGAGCAGCGGCACCGGCCATTCGGTGAGCCCGGCATTCTCGACCACCAGCCCTTCGTCCTCGACGAGCGTCAACCCGGCGTCGGCCGCGACCTTCGCCGCGCCTTCGCGGATGATGCGGGCGCGTTCCTCCTGATCGACGATGACATGGCAGGCGCGCAGCTTGTCGGCATAATCCGCCGCCGAGCCGATGGTGATTTCGCCCGGGCAATGGAAGCGATGGCCGCGCGTCGCGAAACCCGCGGAAATCCCGCCAATTTCACACGCAATCAACCGTTCGCCGAACAGCGCGACGATGCCCGACAGCGGCCGCACCCAGCGCAGGCTGTCGCTGTTCGCACTGTCGCGGCCCCAGCGCATCGACTTGGGCCAGGCGAAGGCACGGACGATCGCGGGAATCGCCTCCGCCAGCACCTCGTTCGTTGCACGGCCGGGCTTGTCGATCACCGCGAACCAGACGCCGTCGCGGTCTTCGAGCCGGTCCTGCGTCAGCCCGGTCTTGCGCAGGAAGCCCTCGAGCGCCTGCGGCGGCGCGCTGGTGCGCGGACCCTTCAACTCCTCGCTGACCGCGGCGGTCGCGTCGGGAAGGTCCTTCGCGATCAGCGCGAGCCGGCGCGGGGTCGACCAGACGGTCAGATCGCCGACCGCCAGCCCCGCCGCCGCCATCCGGGCGCGGAACAGCTTTTCCAGCTCGGCGCGCGCGCCAGCCTGCATACGGGCGGGAATTTCCTCGCTGCGCAGTTCGAGAAGGAAGTCGGTCATTGCACATCCTCCCCGCTTGCGGGGAGGGGGACCATGCCGGAGGCATGGTGGAAGGGGCTATCGGCCTTGAGCCGAAGCAGCGCGACGACGCCGTCCATATTTTCCAGCACATCCTTTGCCGTCACGCGAACGACCTCAAATCCTTGCGCTGCCAGGCGTGCCTCACGCGCGGCGTCACGAGCCGGTGCCGTCCCGCGATCATGCGCCTCGCCGTCGATTTCGACGATCAGTCTTGCAGCCATGCAGCAGAAATCCGCGACATAGGGACCGACCGGGTGTTGACGACGGAATTTCGCGCCCAGTTTCTGGCCGCGCAGTTGCTCCCACAAGAGAACCTCGGGCAAGGTCATTTCGCGGCGGAGTTTGCGGGCGGCATAGACCTGCGGGCGTTGCAGGCTCCGCGAGCCCCCTCCACCACGCTGCGCGTGGTCCCCCTCCCCGTTCCGGGGAGGATTTTGGACGGCCATCACAGCGTCCATCCCGGCCAGGCTGCGGTCCAGCGGTCGGACTGGCTGTCGATCCACGCCTTGCAGCTTCCCTTGGCGAGGTCGCGGACGCGGGCCATGTAGTTGGCGCGTTCCTGCACGCTGATGACGCCGCGCGCCTGGAGCAGGTTGAAGAGGTGGCTCGCCTCGATCGCCTGGTCGTAGGCGGCGAGCGGAACCTGTGCGGCGATCGCGCGCTCGCATTCGGCCTCGGCCGCCTTGAAGCCCGCGAACAGCGTATCGGTGTCGGCGACCTCGAAATTCCATTTCGAGAATTGCCGCTCATTTTCGAGGAACACGTCGCCGTAGCTGACCCCCGGCACGTCGCCAACGGGGTCGGAGAAGCGCAGGTCGTACACATTGTCGACGCCCTGGATATACATGGCGAGGCGTTCGAGCCCGTAGGTCAGCTCGCCCGCGACCGGCTTGCAGTCATAGCCGCCCATCTGCTGGAAATAGGTGAACTGCGACACCTCCATCCCGTCGCACCACACTTCCCAGCCGAGTCCCCATGCGCCCAGCGTCGGCGATTCCCAATCGTCCTCGACGAAGCGGATATCGTGGAGCAGCGGGTCGATGCCGATCGCGGCGAGGCTGCCGAGATACTGGTCCTGAATGTCGGCGGGCGACGGCTTCAGGATCACCTGATACTGGTAATAATGCTGAAGGCGGTTGGGATTCTCGCCGTAGCGGCCATCGGTCGGGCGGCGGCTCGGCTGGACATAGGCGACATTCCACGGCTCCGGCCCCAGGCTGCGCAGCGTCGTCGCCGGGTGAAAGGTCCCCGCCCCGACGCGCATGTCATAGGGCTGAAGGATCGCACAGCCGCGCGCACCCCAATAGGCATGCAGGGTCAGGATCACGTCCTGAAAGCTGAGGGGTCGCTTCGCTTCGGCGTCGGCCACGGCCGCATTTCCTTCGCAGGTGCAAAATCGCCGCCGCATTGGCGCAGCAGCGGCGCAGGGTCAAGGCTCCGCTCCCGATCGGCACGGAGGAAAATCACCAGCCGTGTCAGGCTAACCCAACTTTTTGTCATGTTTTATTGACATGGTCAGTGAATCGCGACATATAGTCATGGAAACCTGACAAAACGACAGGCCAACATGACTGTCACTTCGATGAAGGAACCGATGCCATGACGACTCGCGCCGCCATCCTCGCCCTGACGCTCGCCCTCGGCGGTTCGCCCGCCTTTGCCGCGAGCGCCGATGCCGATACCGGCCGCATCGCGGTCCGCACCGCCGACCTCGACCTCGCTTCGGCGCGCGGCCGGACGCAACTCGACGCGCGGCTGAAAAGCGCGGCGCGCCAATTGTGCCGCACGGGTCTGCGCAGCGTCGCCGACCGCGCGATCGAAGCACAGTGCATCGCCGAGACGGTCGCCGGCGCGCAACCGCAAGCGGCGAACGCCATCGCTCAGGCCGCGAGGGGGGAAGCGCAGATGGCGCTGATGATGGTGGCGTTGTCGCCGCGCGCATGAGATGGCGGCTGCCTGGCGGCACGACGAGCCCTGGAGGCGCCGATGAACAACAAGTTGAAGATATTGCGCGCGATGCGCAACTGGAGCCAGGCCGAACTGGCCGAGCGGCTCGATGTGTCGCGGCAGGCGGTCAATGCGATCGAAACGGGCAAATACGACCCGTCGCTGCCACTCGCCTTCAAGCTGGCGCGCCTGTTCGGCATGCCGATCGAGGAAATCTTCGACGATGGCCAGAAAGGACATGCCGATGACTGATGCAGAAACCCCGCGCCCGCGCCGCCCGATGTCGCCGCGCCGTCGTCGCTATTGGAAGTCGCTGGGATTTGCCGCGCTGGTCGGCGGGCTTATCGGCGGCTGGCTCGTGGTCGACCAGCCCGAAGGGCGCGGCCTGACCGAGATGCTCGCGACCGGTTCGCTCACCCCCGGCTTCGCGATCGCGGCCGCGCTTTGCTGGACGATCGGGCTCGCGATCGCGATGATCCTCTATCACCGCGCGATCGACGATCATGAGGAGCATGCCTGGCTGTGGGCGAGCACGGCGGGATGGTATGCCCTGATGTTTCCCGCGCCCGTATGGTGGGTGCTGCACCGCGCCGCACTGGCACCGTCGCCCGACGCGATGCTGCTGTTCCTGCTGACGCTCGTCGTCAATGCGGTCGTCTATCTCTGGCTCAAATTCCGCTGATCCCGCCGCGCTTGCTTTCCCCATTTCCCTTGCGGCACATACCCCCGAACGGATGAAAGGCTTTCCCCGAATGAAAAACCGAACGAAACCCTGGCTCAAGACGCTTGCCGCCGCGTGCGCGCTGCTTCCCCTCGCGCTTGGCTCGGCCGCCCCCCTTGCCTTCGCGCAGGTCGACGAACCCGCTGCCGCCGCCCCAGCAGCACCGGCCGAAACCCGCGCCGCGCCCGCGCTGTGGGTGGTGAAGGACGAGGATACGACAATTTACCTCTTCGGCTCGATCCACGTGCTGAAACCGGGGCTGAGCTGGTTCGACGGCGCGGTGAAGCAGGCCTTCGATGCCTCCGATTCGCTGATGCTCGAGGTCGTGCTGCCCGAGGACGAGATGGCGGCCGCCAAGGCGACGATCCCCCTCGCGCTCGACCAGAGCGGCAGGACGCTGTCGTCGCGGCTCGAACCCGATGCGCTGAAAGCCTATCAGGCGGCGCTCGCCGGGCTGGGCATCCCGCCGGCGCAGTTCGACGCGTTCAAGCCCTGGTTCGCCGCGGTCACACTGTCGGTGCTGCCGCTGACCAACCTCGGCTACGATCCCGAACAGGGCGCGGAAAAGACGCTGACGCGCGCGGCCAAGGCCGCCGGAAAGCCGATCGAGGGTCTGGAGACGCTGGAGGAGCAGCTCGGTTTCTTCGACACGCTGCCGGAGGATCAGCAGGTCGCCTACCTCAACGCGACGGTCAAGGACATCGACCAGCTCGGCCCGACGATCGACAAGCTGGTGACGCTGTGGAGCAACGGCGACCCCGATCAGCTTGCCGTGCTGATGAACGAAAGCATGACCACCACGCCCGAACTGGCGAAGATCCTGCTGGCCGACCGCAACGCGCGCTGGGCCGAGACGCTGCAGGCGCGCATGGAGCAACCCGGCACCCTGTTCGTCGCGGTCGGCGCCGGACACCTCGCCGGACCGCAAAGCGTGCAGACCTATCTCCAGCAACGCGGATTGGCCGCGACGCGGGTCGAATAGGGATGACGCGGCGCCGTTGGCATCGGCGCCGGGGCGGCCGCGCGGCGGTCGCCCTCGCCTTCCTGCTGTTCGCCGGGTGCGGTTCGGCCGAACCGCCGCGCGAGGCGCGACCCGCGATGTGGCTGGTCGCCGATCCCGATACGCGCATCTATCTGCTCGGCACGATGCACGCACTGCCCAGGGGGACCGACTGGCACGGCGGCAAGGTCGCCGAGGCGATGCGCGCCGCCGACGCGCTGGTGATGGAATTGTCGCCCGACGAACTGGCGGCGGCCGGGGAAGTCTTCGGACAGCTTGCGCCGCGCAGCGCGCCGCTTGCGATCGACCGGCGCCTGTCGGGCGAAGCGCTCGGCGGCTATCGCAGGCTGGAGGCGAAGGGCGGCGGCTTCGGCGGCGACCGCCTCGACGACTGGGCGGTGATGGTGCTGATGGGCCAGCGCACGGCCGCGCTCGCGAAGCTATCGCCCGACGCCGGCGTCGAAGCCGGCCTGACCGCCGCTTTCCGCGACGCGGACAAACCGATCGGCGGGCTGGAGACCGCGAAGGCGCAACTGCTGCTGTTCGAGACGCTGCCGCCCGAGGCGCAGCGCACGCTGCTGGAGCGCGCCGCCAGCCGCGCGGACAGCGCGCCGCGCGAGGTCGGCGCGCTGGCCGACGCCTGGTCGCGCGGCGACGTCGCGGCGCTCGAAGCGGTCATCAATGCCGACGTCGAGGCGGTGCCCGCGGCGCGCAAGGCGATCCTGACCGACCGCAACCGGCGGTGGAGCGCGTGGGTGAAACGGCGGATGGACCGCCCCGGCACGCTGCTGGTCGCGGTCGGCGCGGGGCATCTGATCGGCCCCGAGGGCGTGCCCGCGCTGCTGGAGGCCGACGGCCTGACGGTGACGCGGGTGCAGTAGATCGCGCCATTTCGCGCCGGCGGCTTGCCTTTTCGCCCTTTCCCCGCTATGCGCCCGCGCTTCCGTCATGGTCATCCCTGGAGGCGTGGCGGATTGTGCAACCGTTTCTCGGAGAAATGATATGAGCGATCAGCTGACGCTGACGGCCGAGACGCGCGAACGTGCAGGCAAGGGAGCCTCACGCGAGCTGCGTCGTAATGGCCGCGTCCCCGCCGTCGTCTATGGCGGCAACGAAGACCCCCTGATGATCCACGTCGAGGAAAAGCTGCTGATGAAGCAGCTGATGACCGGCGTGTTCCTGAACTCGGTGGTGATGATCGAGGTGGGCGGCAAGACCATCCGCACCCTGCCCAAGGACGTCGCTTTCCATCCGGTCAAGGATCGTCCGATCCATGCCGACTTCCTGCGCGTGTCGAAGGACACCAAGGTGCAGGTCGGCGTTCCCGTGCTGTTCGCGAACGAGGAGAAGTCCCCGGGCCTGAAGCGCGGCGGCGTGCTGAACGTCGTGCGCCACGAGCTGGAACTGATCTGCGAAGCGGACAAGATTCCCGACGACATCACGATCGACGTCACCGGCTTCGACGTCGGCGAGTCGATCCACATCAGCCACGTCACCCTGCCGAAGGGCGTGGAAAGCGCGATCACCGATCGCGACTTCACCATCGCGACGATCGTCGCCCCGTCGGCGCTCAAGTCGAGCGACGGCGACACGACCAAGGATGAAGGCGAAGCCGCCGAAGGCGAAGCCTGACACCAACACTTCAACCCCTCCCCTTCCGGGGGAGGGGGCATATGCGAAGAGGCGGCGATTTCGGCGAAACGCCGCCTCTTCCCGCTTCGTCATGCTGAACTTGTTTCAGCATCCATGGTCCGACCTCTCCCTCTGCGCCGCGCCAGTTTCGAGGGCAGGCCATCGACCCTGAAACAGGTTGGCGTTTATACCCTTGAGACAGGGACGCTGGTGATCCCCGGCGAAAGCCGGGGTCCATGCGAGGCAGGCGCACGTAGCTGGACCCCGGCTTTCGCCTGCCAAACAGGTTCAGGGTGACACGACAGGGAGTGAGGGGTTTTTGACATGCAGCTCTGGGTCGGCCTCGGCAATCCCGGTCCCCAATATGCGATGCACCGCCACAATGTCGGCTTCATGGCCGTCGACGTCATCGCCGACGCGCACGGATTCGCGACGCCCGCGAAGAAATTCCAGGGCTGGGTGCAGGACGGCCGGATCGGCCGCCACCGCATCCTGCTGCTCAAGCCGTCGACCTTCATGAACGAAAGCGGCCGCAGCGTCCGCGCCGCGCTCGATTTCTACAAGCTGACGCCGCAGGACGTCACCGTCTTCTATGACGAGCTCGACCTTGCGCCGATGAAGGTGAAGGTGAAGCGCGGCGGCGGCGCGGCGGGGCATAACGGCATCCGCAGCCTGATCCAGCATATCGGCGACGATTTCCGCCGCGTGCGCATCGGGATCGGTCATCCGGGGCACAAGGACCGGGTGACCGGATATGTGCTGGGTCCTTACCACAAGAGCGAGATCGAGCCGCTGACCGACCTGCTGGGCGCGATCGCCGCCGAGGCGGGCGGCCTGGCGGACGGCGACGACGCGCGCTTCCTGAACGACCTTGCGCTGCGGCTGAACGACTGAACGACGATTGGCACATGCGCCCGGCTGGGGCATGATGGCGCCGAAAGGAGTTTCGCCGATGCCCCGTCCTTCGCGCCCCGATCGCCGCCAACTACTCGCCGGGGGCGCCGCGCTGGCCGCCGCAGCCCCCGCCCTGCTTCACGCCGCCGCGCCGCCCGCGCCCGGAGCGCTGAAGGGCCGCACCGTCCTGATTACCGGCACGTCGAGCGGATTCGGCCGGATCGGCGCGCTGCATTATGCCCGGCTCGGCGCGAAGGTGATCGCGACCATGCGCAACCTGCCGCGTCCCGAGGCGGACACGCTGGCAGCGGAAGCGGCGAAGGAAAAGCTCGACCTGCATATTGTCGAAATCGACGTGACGAGCGACGATTCGGTTGCCGCGGGCACCGCAAGCGCGCTCGAAGCCGCGGGCGGACGCATCGACACGCTGATCAACAATGCCGGGGTCGGCATCTCCGGCCCGATCGAGGTGCAGGACATGGAGGCGACGCACCTTGCCTTCAATACGAACGTCATCGGCATGCAGCGGATGATTCGCGCGCTGCTGCCGCAGATGCGCGCCGCCAGGGCCGGGCAGATCGTCAACATCTCGTCGCAGCTCGGCCGGGTGATCGTCCCCGGGGGCGGCCATTATTCGGCGACCAAGTTCGCGGTGGAGGCCTTGTCCGAACAGCTTGCCTATGAACTGGTGCCGCACGGCATCGAGGTGACGATCATTCAGCCCGGCGGCTACCCCACCCGCGTCTGGCAGAACCGCAACGTCTATACCGGCGCGCTGAAGGAACGCAGCGATCCCGAGCGGCTGGCGGCCTATGAGCCCTTCACGCGCGGCATGGGAACCGAGGACGGCAGCGGACGCAGCGCCGACCCCGCCGACGTGCCGCACGCGATCGCAGAGATCATGGCGATGCCCGCGGGCACGCGCCCGCTGCGCCGCGCGGTCCATCCGGGGCCCAAGCCGCAGGAGGCGATCAATCGCGTCGCGGCCGAGGTGCAGGTCGCATGGCTGGGCGGCAGCCCGCTGGGGCCGCTGGTCCGCGCGGTGCACGACTGAGGTCCGGCCCAGCGCCCTTCTCTGCCCCCCTTCTTTCGGGCCCGTTCGGCACGAACCGGCGGGCCGGGATCATCGCGCTCTGGAAAAAGCGATGCGAAACGGCTAGCGCGCCTGCCATCGGCGCCCGACCGGCGCCCAATATGACCGAAAGACGAGATTCATGGGTTTCAAATGCGGAATCGTCGGGCTGCCCAATGTCGGCAAGTCCACCCTGTTCAACGCGCTGACCGAGACGCAGGCGGCGCAGGCGGCGAACTACCCCTTCTGCACCATCGAGCCCAACATCGGCAATGTCGCGGTGCCCGACGACCGGCTCGACAAGCTGGCGGCGATCGCGGGTAGCCAGAAGATCATTCCGACGCAACTCGCCTTCGTCGACATCGCCGGGCTCGTGCGCGGGGCATCGAAGGGCGAAGGACTGGGCAACCAGTTCCTCGGCAACATCCGCGAAGTCGATGCGATCGTCCACGTCCTGCGCTGTTTCGAGGATGACGACATCCAGCATGTCGAGAACAAGGTCGACCCCGTCGCCGACGCCGAGACGGTCGAAACCGAATTGCTGCTGTCCGACCTCGAAAGCCTCGAGAAGCGCGTCCCCGCCTTCCAGAAGAAGGCGACCAGCGGCGACAAGGAGGCCAAGGCCGCGGCCTCGGTGCTCGGCCAGGCGCTCGACCTGCTGCGCGCCGGCAAGCCCGCGCGGCTGACCGAGCCGAAGGACCCCGAAGAAGAACGCATCCTCCGCCAGGCGCAGCTTCTGACCACCAAGCCCGTCCTGTATGTCTGCAATGTCGAGGAAGCGAACGCCGCGACGGGCAACGCGCACAGCGACGCGGTGTTCGCGCGCGCGAAGGCCGAGGGTGCGCAGGCGGTGCTCGTCTCCGCCGCGATCGAGAGCGAACTGGTCGGCATGGAGGCCGGGGAGCGGATGCTGTTCCTCGAAGAGATGGGGCTGCACGAAACCGGTCTCGCGCGCGTGATCCGCGCCGGGTACGAACTGCTCCACCTGCTGACCTTCTTCACCGTCGGACCGAAGGAGGCGCGCGCCTGGACCGTCTACACCGGCGCGACCGCGCCCGAGGCGGCGGGCGAAATCCACAGCGATTTCCAGAAGGGCTTCATCCGCGCCGAGGCGATCGCCTTTGCCGACTATGTCGCGCTGGGTGGCGAAGCGAAGGCGCGCGAAGCGGGCAAGCTGCGCGCCGAGGGCAAAGGCTATGTCGTGCAGGACGGGGATGTGATGCACTTTCTGCATAGCTGACGGAATCTCCCCCTCCCGCAGGCGGGAGGAGCGAGGGTGGGCCGGCGACGTCGCGGCTGCCCACCCCGCTGCGACTAGCGGACAAGCCCGTAAGTCTCGCTGCCCCTCCCGCGAGCGGGAAGGGAATCTATGGTTCGAACGCCGCCAGTATCGGGCATGGCCCGCGGCCGTCCCCGGCATCGCTCGCCGCGCACTGGTCGGCGAGGCGGGCAAGTGCGGCGCGGGTTTCGGTCATCTGCGCGATCTTCCGATCGAGCGCGTCGATCCGCTGGCGCGCCAGCCGGCGCACGCGGGCGCGGTCGTTGCTTTCCTCCAGCGCGAGCAGGTCCGAAATCTCGTCGAGCGTGAAACCCGCCGCCTGCGCCGAGCGGATGAAGCGAAGGCGCCGCAGGTCGTCGGCGCCATAGCGCCGAATGCCGCCGCCCCAGCGCTCGCCGCCACTGCGCATCGGCGTCGCCATCAGGCCGCGCCGCTGGTAATAGCGCACCGTTTCGACCCCGACACCGCCCGCCGAGGCCAGTTTCCCGATCGTGATCTGCATCGCTTGACTCCGTACCATGGTACGGACGGTATAGGAGCCGCATGACGAAACAGGCAATCCTCTATCGCATGGTCATGCCCGACCATATCTGCCCTTACGGGCTGAAAGCGAAGCATCTGCTGAAAAGCCGCGGCTTCGCGGTCGACGATCGCTGGCTGACGACGCGCGCCGAAACCGACGCCTTCAAGGCCGAGCATGGCGTCAAGACGACCCCGCAGACCTTCATCGACGGGGTGCGCATCGGCGGTCACGACGATCTGCGGCGCCATTTCGGGCTGAAGGTCGCCGACCCCGACGCGACCAGCTACACGCCCGTGATCGCGCTGTTCGCGATGACCGCGCTGATGGCGCTCGCGACGAGCTTCGCGGCCTATGGCGACGCCTTCACGCTGCGCGCCGCCGAGTGGTTCGTCTCGTTCAGCATGATCGTGCTCGCGCTGCTCAAGCTGCAGGATGTCGACAAGTTCGCGACGATGTTCCTGAACTACGACCTGCTGGCGCGCCGCTGGGTGCCCTATGCCAGCATCTATCCCTTTGCCGAGGGATTGGCCGGGGTGCTGATGACCGCGCATGCCCTGCCCTGGCTGTCGATCCCGGTCGCGCTGTTCATCGGCGGCATCGGCGCGGTGTCGGTGTTCAAGGCGGTCTATATCGACAGGCGATCGATCAAATGCGCCTGCGTCGGCGGCGGCAGCAAGGTACCGCTGGGCTTCGTCTCGCTGACCGAGAATCTGGGCATGATCGCGATGGCGCTATGGATGATCGGAACGCTGCCGTGAGCGACGCCATCGGACGTCGTGCGCTGATCGCGGGGGGAGCCGCCGCGGCGCTGACCCCGTGGCTGCCGCTGTGGGCGAAGCCGGTTTCGGCCGGCCTGCCGACCGTCTCCGGCCCCGACGTCCGGCTGACGATCGCGCATCAGACGCTGACGCTCGACGGACGCGATCATCATGCGATCAGCATCAACGGCACGATCCCGGGACCGCTGATCCGCCTGACCGAAGGCACGCAGGCGCGCCTTCACGTCACCAACCGGCTCGACGAGGACAGTTCGATCCACTGGCACGGCCTGATCCTGCCCTTTCACATGGACGGGGTGCCGGGGATCAGCTTTCCGGGTATCGCGCCGGGGGCGACCTTCACCTATGAATTCCCGGTGCGGCAGGCCGGCACCTATTGGTATCACAGCCATTCGGGATTGCAGGAGCAGATGGGGCATTACGGCCCGATCGTCATCGATCCCGCCGGCGCCGATCCCGTCGCGCACGACCGCGAGCATGTGATCCTGCTGTCCGATTTCAGCCCGCTGCATCCGCACGCCATCTTCCGGAAGCTCAAGCAGATGGGCGGTTATTTCAACCACCGCAAGCAGACGCTTTCGGGCCTGCTGGCGGGGCGCGACCAGCCGCTGAAGGACCGGATCGCGTGGGGCGCGATGCGGATGGACCCGACCGACATCAGCGACGTCACCGCCGCCGCCTATCGCTATCTGGTCAACGGCCACGGCCCCGCCGACAATTGGACCGGGCTGTTCCGCGCCGGCGAGCGCGTGCGGCTGCACATCATCAACGCCTCGGCGATGACGACCTTCAACATCCGCATTCCCGGCCTGCCGATGACCGTGGTACAGGCCGACGGATGCAACGTCCGCCCGGTGACGGTCGACGAATTCCAGATCGGGGTCGCCGAGACCTATGACGTGATCGTCACGCCGGGGGACCGCGCCTATACGCTGGTCGGCGAGACATCCGACCGGTCGGGCATGGCGCGCGCGACGCTGGCCCCACGCGCGGGCATGGCGGCCCCGGTCCCGGCCCTGCGCCCGCGTCCGGTGCTGACCATGAAGGATATGGGAATGGGCGGCATGGACCATGGCGGCGGCCCGGCCTGCGCCCCCGAACATGCCGCTATGGGGCATTGCACGCCCGATGCGGCCAGCGGCAATGGCGGCGGCATGGATCACGGCATGCGCGACATGACGCTGGCCCCGACGGTCAGGGACACGCCGGCGGTGCAGAGCATCTCGCCGATGCCCGCCGATCGCACCGGCGAGCCGGGGGTGGGCCTCGAAGGAGTCGAGAGGGCGCTGACCTATCGCGATCTGATCGCGCTCGACCGCAATCCCGACACGCGCACGCCGACACGGCAGATGCAGATCCATCTGACCGGCAATATGGAACGCTATATGTGGGCATTCGACGGGGTGAAGATGAACGAGGTCAAGGCCCCGATCCCCTTCACGCAGGGCGAGCGGGTGCGCGTGACGCTGGTCAACGACACGATGATGACGCATCCGATCCATCTGCACGGCCATTTCTTCGAGCTTGTCACCGGCAAGGGCGACCATGCGCCGCGCAAGCATACGGTCAACGTGCAGCCCGGCGGCAAGCTGAGCTTCGACCTCACCGCCGATGCCTATGGCGACTGGGCCTTCCACTGCCACCTGCTTTATCACATGCACGCCGGGATGATGCAGGTGGTGACGGTGCGCCCGGCGGGGGACGCGGCATGAGCCTGCTCGCGATCCTGCTGATGGCGGCGCAGCATCCGGCCGCCGCCGCGCCCGCCTGCACGCCCGACCACGCGGCGATGGGCCATTGCACGATGGCGCCACCGCCCGAAAAGCCGGCGCCGGAAGAGCCTGCGACCGCCTGCTCCGCCGAGCATGCGGCGATGGGCCATTGCACGATGGACCCGGCACCTCCGCGCCACGAACCGAACGCACCCGGCTGCACGGCTGAGCATGCCGCCATGGGGCACTGCACACTGGAAACGCCGCCGCCGGTACCGGCGAACCCCGCCGCCCCCTGCCCGCCCGAGCACGCCGCGATGGGCCATTGCCGGCCAGCCGAAGCCGCGCCGCCTTACCCCATGATCCCCGACCAACCGGTGGGCGATGCGCCCGCACCTTCCGCGCCGCGCGTCGATGCCGCCGACCGGCTGTTCGGCGCCGAGGCGATGGCCGGACCCCGCGCGCGCCTTTATGCCGAGCATGGCGGCGGCCGCTTTTCGCGCATCATGGTCAACCTCGCCGAATGGCGGGCGCGCAAGGGCCGCGATGGCTACGCCTGGGAAGCCGAGGGGTGGTTCGGCGGCGACATCGATCGGCTGGTAGTCAAGAGCGAGGGCGAAGGCGATTTCGGCGGTGCGGTCGAGGGAGCCGAGGTCCAGGCGCTGTGGAGCCGCGCCATCGGCCCCTATTTCAACCTGCAGGCGGGCGTCCGGCAGGACTTCGGCCCCGGCCCTTCGCCGACGCATGCCGTGATCGGCTTCGAAGGCCTCGCCCCCTATTGGTTCGAGATCGAGGGCGCGCTGTTCCTGTCGGACAAGGGCGACGCGGCAGCGCGGCTGGAGGCGAGCTACGACCAGCGCATCACCCAGCGGCTGATCGCGCAGCCGATGGCCGAAATCGAACTGGCCTTTCAGGACGTGCCCGAGCGCGCCGTCGGCGGCGGCCTGTCGGGTATCGAACTGGGCCTGCGCCTGCGCTATGAGGTCGCGCGCGAATTCGCGCCCTATGTCGGCGTCGCGTGGGAACGCAAGCTCGGCCGCACCGCGCGGATCGCACGCGCCGCCGGTGAAAAGGCCTCGCACCCCGCGTTCGTCGCGGGGGTGCACCTCTGGTTCTGAGAGCGGCCGGGCATCATGCACGCCTGTCATTGAAGTCGCATCGGGCTCGGCTATCTGGCACTATCCGATTCGTCCTTCCCGTCCGCGGAGCCTGCCATGCTGAACCGCCGCCATTTCCTTGCCACCGCCACGCTTGCCGGACTGTCGGCCCCCGCGATCCTACGCGCGGAGGCCGGCTTCTTCCGCGATTTTCCGTTCAGCCTCGGCGTCGCGGCGGGCGATCCGGCGAGCGACGGCTTCGTCATCTGGACCCGCCTCGCGCCCGAACCGATGGCGCCGCACGGCGGCATGCCGCTCGTCCCGGTGCCGGTCGAATGGGAGGTGGCGAGCGACGGCGGCTTTCGCGACGTCGTCGCGAAGGGCACCGAACTGGCGCGCCCCGAGCTGGGTCACAGCATCCATGTCGAGGTCGCTGGCCTGCAGCCGGACCGCCCCTATTATTACCGCTTCGTCGCGGGTGGCGAGCGCAGCCTGCGCGGGCGCGCCCGCACCCTTCCCGCCCCCGGCGCGCGCGCCGACGCGCTGAAATTCGGGGTCTGCGGCTGCCAGCATTATGAATCGGGCTTCTACGGGGCCTATCGCCACCTCGCGCGCGAAGACCTGGCCTTCGTCTATCATTATGGCGACTTCATCTACGAATATCAGCAGGACTATCTGTACGACAGCGGCCTGCCGATCCGCCCGGTGCGCAGATATGCGCTGCGCGGGCTGCAGGATCTGGGCGATTTCCGCACCGCCTATACCCAGACCTTGCTCGATATCGACATGCAGGCGGCGCGATCGGCGCATGGCTTCATCTCGAGCTTCGACGACCACGAGATCCGCAACGACTGGGTATCGACCTTCGACGACTGGAAACTGGGGCTCGACGGCAACGACCCCGACGCGCCGCCGCCCGAGGTGTTCATGCTGCGCAAGCAGGCGGCGATGCAGGCGTGGTACGAACATATGCCGGTGCGCCGGGCGCTGCTGCCGCGCGGCGGCATGGTCGCGGCGCATCGTGAGCTGCGCTACGGCGACCTGATGGCGATGCAGGTGCTCGATACGCGCCAGTATCGCGACAACCAGCCGTGCGGCGACGGCTTCAAGCCTGCCTGTCCCGATGTCTATGCGAAGGATGCGCAGGTGCTCGGCAAGGCGCAGGAGGAATGGCTTGCGCGCAACCTCGCCAGGGGCGGCGCGACGTGGAACACGATCGCGCAGCAGGTGACGATGATGTCGCTCGACCGCCGCCGCCGGCCCGACGAGCCCGAGAAGATCATCAACATCGACAGCTGGGCGGGCTATGAAGCGCCGCGCGAGCGCATCCTGTCGCGCTTTGCGGGATTGAAGAACTGCGTCGTGCTGACGGGCGACGAGCACCAGAATTTCTGCGGCGACCTGGTGCTGAAGGACAAGCTGGTCGCGGCCGAGTTCGTCGGCACCTCGATCTCCAGCGGCGGCGACGGCAGCGACAAGCGCGCCGGGACCGACGAATGGCTGGCGCGCAACCCCGAACTGAAATTCGCCAACGACCAGCGCGGCTATCTGGTCTGCGAGGTCGGCCGCGAGGCGTGGCAGACGCATTTCATGGTCGTCGACAAGGTGACGACGCCGGTGAACACGCTGTCGAAACGCGCGACCGGCGTGGTCGAGAACGGTCGGGCCGGGATCACCATGTCGGCTTAGAGCGACGTGCCTGAAATCTGACACACCCTCTCAGCCGTTCGGGCTGAGCTTGTCGAAGCACCGTTCTACTTCTTCTTGCGGCGCCTGGCAGAAAGAACGGCCCTTCGACAAGCTCAGGGCAAACGGTGCATATTTAAGGCACGGATGCTCTAAAGGCCAAATCCGCTTCCTTTTTCCGTTCGTGTCGAGCGAAGTCGAGACACGAACGGGAAAGAGGCTGCTGCGATCCTATTGATCCGGGTCCTTGTACTGGAACGGGTCATAGGGGGCCGGCTGCGACGGGACCGGGAAGCGCGGCAGCACCTTGTCGCTGTTCGCCGATGCCAGCAGCATCCCCGCCATCACCACCGACGCCTGGCGCAGGTCGTCAGCCTTCAGATGATCGAAGGTATCGGCGCTGCTGTGGTGCGTGCGCGAGCCGTAATCGAGCGGGTCCTGGATGAACTGGAAGCCCGGCACGCCGACCGATTGCATATAGACATGGTCGGTGCCGCCGGTGGGCGCCGCGACGACCTTTCCGGCGCCCATGCTGGCGAACGGCGCGAGCCACGCCTGGAGCAGCGGAACCGCGGCGACATTGCCCTCGGCATAAACGCCGCGCAGCTTGCCCGAGCCATTGTCCATGTTGAAATAGGCCTTGAGGTCGCCGTAGCCGGGCCGCGGCGTCACCGGATAGCGGTTCGGCCACCCGTAATAGAGCGCATTGCCGTCCTCGGCCTCGGTCGGGCCGGGACGCGTCGCGAGATGCTTGTCGACATAGGCGAGGCTGCCGAGAAGCCCCTGCTCCTCGCCCGTCCACAGCACGAAGCGGATCGTCCGCTTCGGCCGGACGCCCAACGTCTTGAGGATGCGCGCCGCCTCCATCACCACCGCGCTGCCCGCGGCATTGTCGGTCGCGCCGTCGCCCGCGACCCAGCTGTCGAAATGCGCGCCCGCCATCACATAGCCGGCCTTCGGGTCGCTGCCCGGGATGTCGGCGATGATGTTGTACGCCTTCGTGTCGCTGTCGTCGAAGCGGACGTTGCTGTCGATCGAAAGCTGCGGCGCCGGGCCCGACTTGGCGAGGCGCGCGAGGCGGCGATAATCCTCCGCCGCCAGTTCGACACCGGGCAGCGACAGCGTGTGGCCGACGCGGTAGTTATAGCCCTCGCCATGCACCAGCTTGCCGTCGCGGTACGACTGCCGGACCCAGGCGACCGCCCCTTCGGCCTTGAGGAAGGCGTCGAGCTTTTCGGCGAAGCTGACGCGCTCGAGGCGCTTGTTGATCGCGTCGGGATCATATTTGGGCTGGCGAAAGGCCTCGAGCTTCTCGAAATCCTCACTGCCGAGACGCCGGAAGGGAGCCTTTTCGGGCTCGTCGCCGGTGCCGGGGAGCGTGACGAGCACGATCCTACCGGCCAGCTTGCCCTTCCATTCGGCGAAATGCTCTTCCTTGCTCATCGGCGCGACGAGGATCGGCGCGGTGATCGCGCCGCCGGTCGACGGGGTCCAGGCGATCGGTATCGCCGTCAGCGCGAGCGGCCGCGGCGCCGTCATGCGCACGTCGACCGACAGGATTTCCCAGCCGCGGCCGAACTCGAACCCCTCGCGGCGGACATTGGCGAGACCCCAGCCGGCGAAGCGGTCGATCGCCCATTGCTCGGCGCGGCGCATCGCGGGCGAATTGGTGAGGCGCGGACCCAGCCCGTCGGTCATCTCCTGCGCGATGCGCATCACCTGGCTGTGGTTGAAGCCCTGGTCGATGATCGCGTTGGTGTCGGCGTCGTCCGCCTTCTGTCCTGCCGCAGGCACCGCGACGAGCGCCGCCCCCGCCCCTGTCACCGCCAGGGCCATGGCGATCCAAGTCCTTCTCATGATCGGAAATTCCCCTTCGTTGCCGTTGCAACCGGATGCACCATGCGCGCGGTGCAAATCAAGGCGCAATCCGCCCGGCCGGTCGGCGACGACAAGCCCCTTGCCTCGCCCGCGCCTTTCCGCGCATAGGCGCGCCATGCTTTATTACGAGGATATAGAGGTCGGGAAAATCCAGCGCTTCGGCAGCAAGCTGGTGACGCGCGAGGAAGTCGTCGATTTTGCGAGCCGATACGACCCACAGCCTTTTCACCTCGACGACGAGGCGGCGGCGCAGACCTATTTCGGCCGTCTGTCGGCGAGCGGCTGGCACACCGGCGCGATGGCGATGCGGATGATGGTCGATCACATGAAGGCACATGAACAGGCCGGGCTCGGCTCTCCCGGCATCGACGAACTGCGCTGGCTGAAGCCCGTCTATCCCGGCGACACGCTGCGCTGCGAGATGGAGGTCGTCGAAAAGCGCCGCTCCGCGAAGCGGCCCGACATGGGGATCCTGTCCTCGAAGCTCACGGTGCTCAACCAGCATGACGAGCCGGTGATGACGATGCGCTCGGCGGGCCTGATCCGCGTCCGGGACGCGGCGGGCAACGGACAAGCGTAAACCCGCCCTGTTTGCGTGACCGTCGAAATCGAGCGGGAACGCGTCGGCGAAGCGACGCGATCATCGCCGGCACGTCCTGAAAAAACATGTCAGATCACCCATTTGGGGTATGACACTCCCGACAAATGCAGCGATGGAGCCCTCAACCCTCTGCGACCCGAGGGTGACGGTCACAGATCGTCGAGGGGCGGGAAGCCGGCGGCTTTCCGCCCCTTTCATTCGGCGGCGCTATCGTCCCGTCCCTATTTCCGGCCGAACAGTTTTTCGACGTCGTCCATCGCCAGTTTCACCCAGGTCGGACGACCGTGGTTGCACTGGCCCGAATGCGGCGCCACCTCCATCTGCCGGAGCAGCGCGTTCATCTCCGCGACCGCCAGCGTCCGGCCGGCGCGGACCGAGCCGTGGCAGGCCATCGTCGCCGCGACCAGCTCCAGCTTTTCCGAAAGGCCGAGTGCGGCGTCATAGCCCGCGAGATCGTCGGCAATGTCGGTGACGAGCTTGCGGCAGTCGATCGTTCCCAGCATCGCGGGGGTCGCGCGCACCATCACCGCCGCGGGACCGAAGCGTTCGAGTTCGACGCCCAGCGCCGCAAGCTGCGGCGACGCCGCTTCGAGCCGGTCGCAGGCGGGTTCGTCGAGTTCGACCACTTCGGGCAGCAGCAGGCCCTGCGACGCGACGCCCTGTCCCGCCATACCGCGGCGCAGCGTCTCGAGCACCAGCCGCTCGTGTGCGGCATGCTGATCGACGATGACCAGCCCGTCCTCGGCCTCTGCGACGATATAGGTTTTCGCGATCTGCCCGCGCGCGATTCCGAGCGGGTGCGCCCCGGCCGCGGGCGGCGGCGCCTCGGCGACCTCGGCGCGGCCCGCGATGGGTGCAGCGGGGCCCGCGAAGGGCGTCACCCGGTCATAGACGCGCGCGACATCCTCGGCCGGCGGCGGGACATCGGCGCCGAACAGATGCACGGCGGGCTCGGTGCGATGGCCGAACAGGAAACCCGTCGCCGATTCGGGTCCAGATGCGACCGGTTCCTGCCGCCACGCGGCGAGCGCCGCCTCGGCCGGGCGCTGGACGCTGCGGAAGCCATGCTCGTCGAGCGCGCGCCGCAGGCCGCCGACGATCATCCCGCGCACCAGTTGCGGGTCGCGGAAACGCACCTCGGTCTTGGCGGGGTGGACGTTGACGTCGACCTCGCCCGTCGGCAGGTCGAGGAACAAGGCAACGACCGGATGGCGGTCGCGCGCGAGCAGGTCGGCATAGGCGCCGCGCAGCGCCCCGACGAGCAGCCGGTCCTTCACCGGCCGGCCGTTGACGAACAGATATTGATGATCGGCGATGCCGCGATTGTAGGTCGGCAGGCTGATGACGCCGCCCAGATGCACTTCGCCGCGATCGAGATCGACGCCGATGCTGTTGTCCGCCAGCTCGCGGCTGGTCAGCGCCGCGACGCGCGCGAGCCGGTCCTGCCCGCCCTGCACGTCGAGTACCCGCCGCCCATCGTGCTCGACCGTGAAGCCGATGTCGGGCCGCGCCATCGCGAGCCTTTTCACCCCGTCGAGGCAGCTCGCATATTCGCTGCGCGCGCTGCGCAGGAACTTGCGCCGCGCCGGGACGCGGGCGAACAGGTCTTCGACCACGACGCGCGTGCCCGTCGCCAGCGCCGCGGGCCCCTCGCCCGCCAGCGCGCCATTGTCGACCACCCGCCGCCAGCCGTCGCCGCGCGCAATGCGGCTTTCGAGCGTCATGCGGGCGACGCTGGCGATCGAAGGCAGCGCCTCGCCGCGAAAGCCGAGCGTCGTGACATCCTCGATCGCGTCGCCCGGCAGCTTCGACGTCGCGTGGCGTTCGAGCGCCAGCGCCATCTCCGCCGAGGTCATTCCGCAGCCGTCGTCCTCGACCTCCAGCCGCGCGATCCCGCCCTCGGCGATTCGCACCGAAATGCGGGTCGCGCCCGAGTCGATGGCGTTTTCAACCAGTTCTTTCAGCGCCGCAGCCGGTCTTTCGACCACTTCACCGGCCGCGATCCGATTTACGAGCTTTTCCGGCAGGCGGCGTATTGACATGACCGCTCTCCTAGCGCAGTCGGACGCAAATCGCGACCCATCCGCACAGTCCTATCGCTCCATCCAGCCAGCCCTCCTTTGGTCGAGCCGGAATCTCCCCTTGATATGGTCTTGGCTGCGGGCGGACAAGCGGCGAGAATGGCGACAGGGGCGCCCCCGTCCGGGGGAGCGGCTTCGATGGCAGGAACAGTATAGATGTCCTTCTTTTCCCGGTTTCTGAAATTCAATTCCCAAGACATGGCGATCGACCTCGGCACGGCGAACACCGTCGTCTATGTGCGCGGAAAGGGCATCGTTCTCAACGAACCCTCGGTCGTCGCGGTCGAGACGCTGAACGGCATCAAGCGGGTGAAGGCGGTCGGCGACGACGCCAAGCTGATGATGGGCAAGACACCCGACACGATCGAGGCGATTCGCCCGCTGCGCGACGGCGTGATCGCCGACATCGACGTCGCCGAGCAGATGATCAAGCATTTCATCACCAAGGTCCACGGCGGCAAGCCCAACGCCTTTCGCAGCCCCGAAATCGTGATCTGCGTGCCGTCGGGCTCGACGAGCGTCGAGCGCCGCGCGATCCGCGACGCCGCATCGAACGCGGGGGCCAGCCAGGTTTGGCTGATCGAGGAACCGATGGCGGCCGCCATCGGCGCCGACATGCCCGTCACCGAACCGATCGGGTCGATGGTGGTCGACATCGGCGGCGGCACGACCGAGGTCGCGGTGCTGTCGCTGCGTGGCCTCGCCTACACCACCTCGGTCCGCGCCGGGGGCGACAAGATGGACGAGGCGATCGTCTCCTATGTCCGCCGCCACCACAATCTGCTGATCGGCGAATCGACCGCCGAGCGGATCAAGAAGGATTTCGGCATCGCGCGCATTCCGTCGGACGGCGTCGGGCTGACGATCCACATCAAGGGCCGCGACCTCGTCAACGGGGTGCCCAAGGAAATCTCCATCAACCAGGCGCAGATCGCCGAGGCGCTGTCCGAACCGATCGGCACGATCGTCGAGGGCGTGCGCATCGCGCTGGAAAATACCGCGCCCGAACTCGCGGCCGACATCGTCGACCAGGGTATCGTGCTGACGGGCGGCGGTGCTCTGATCGCCGAACTCGACGAACTGCTGCGCGACGCGACCGGCCTGCCGGTGACGGTCGCCGAGGATCCGCTGACCTGCGTCGCGATCGGCACCGGCCGCGCGATGGAGGACCCCGCCTTCCGCGGCGTGCTGCAGCAAGCCTGATCGAACGGTAGAGGTTCCCCCATGGTCCGCCCGGCACATCGACGTCCGGGGCAATCCCGAAAGGCCCAGTACGGCCTGTTCGCGGCCTATGTCATTGCGGTGACGGGGGCGGTGGCGGGCCTGTTGCTCGCGGTCCTATCGGTGGTCGATCCCGTCGGCTTCGCCGCCCATCGCGCGCGTCACCCGCTCGGTCACGGGGTCGATCTCCGGCATCGACGACGCGGTCTCCGCCTATGTCGGCGCGGGATCGCAGAACCGGCGGCTGCGCAAGGAACTGGCGGAGACGCGGCGCAAGCTGGTCGCGACGTCTTCGCTCGAAGAGGAGAACCGCCAGCTCAAAGCGTTGCTCCAGTTGCAGCAGACCGACAAGGCGGCGCTCGCGCACGGCTATCTGCTCACCTCGACCTCGACCAGCAGCCGGCGCCTCGCGCTGCTCAGCATCGGCCGCAACGTCGGGGTGGCGGCGGGGCAGCCGGTGCGCGGCGCCGACGGGCTGATCGGGCGCGTGCTCACCGCCGGACCGTCGGTGTCGCAGGTGCTGCTGCTGACCGACGTCGACAATGTCGTGCCCGTCCGCCGCGCGCGCGACGGCCTGCCCGCGCTCGCCAACGGGCGCGGCAACGGCGATCTCGACATCCGCACGCTCAACATCGCGAACAACCCGTTCAAGCCGGGCGACATCCTCGTCACCTCGGGCACCGGCGGCCTCTATCCGCCCAACATCCCGGTCGCGATCGTCGTACGGCGACAGGATGACGGCGCGCTCGCGCGGCCGCTCGCCGACCCGGCGAAGGTCGATGCGGTCGCGGTGTTGCGGCCCTATACCCCCGACAATCTGGAAGCGCGGGCGGCGCCCGCGGCGCCCCCCGCCGGAACGCCATGAACCGCGCCGGACCGCGCCTTGGCGAGCCGGCGTCGCTCTGGCGGATGCGGATCGTGCCGATCGCGAGCGTGATGCTCGCCTCGGCGCTGCCGCTGATGCTGCCGCTCGTCGCCAGCTCGCCCGTGCTTCCCCCGATGGGGCTGCTCTTCTTCCTATGCTGGCAATTGCTGCGCACCGAGATGTGGCCGGTGTGGATCGGCCTGCCGCTCGGGCTGTGGGACGACCTGTTCAGCGGCGCGCCGATCGGCACCGCGATCGGCCTGTGGACGCTCGCCAGCATCGCGATCCATTATTTCTCGCAGCGCATCTATTGGCGCGGCTTCTTTCACGACTGGGGCATCGCCGCGCTGCTCGCCGCCGCGGTCCAGGCGGCGGCGGCGCTGATCGCGCACCCGCACGCGCCGGCGGGGCACCTGCTGGGCCTCGTCGTGCCGCAGATCGTCGTCTCGGCGCTGCTCGTGCCGCTGTTCCTGCGCCTGACCGGCGCGTTTGACAATTTCCGCCTGAAACGCCGATAACTCCCCATGCGCCGCAAAAATCCGCGTCAGACGATGCCGATCACCGAAGCCTGGAGGGGAATGACCTTCACGCGGCGCACGCTGCTGGTCGGCGGCGGGCAGATGGCGGTCGGCGCCGCGCTCGCGACGCGCATGGCCTATATCTCGGTCGTCGACAACGACCGCTATGTGCTCGAATCGGAAAGCAATCGCGTCAACCTGACGCTCGTCCCGCCGCGCCGCGGCTGGATCGTCGATCGCCACGGCAAGGCGCTCGCCAACAACCGCGTCAGCCTGCGCATCGACATCATCCCCGACCGGCTGCACAACAAGGATCTGGTGCTCGGCCAGCTTCGCACTTTGCTGCGCCTCGACGGCGACGCGATGGACCGGATCGAGCGCGACCTGAAGGCCGCGTCGGGCTTTCAGCCGGTCGCAGTGGCGGAGGACGTCACCGAACAGGATTATAGCGCGGTGCTCGTCCGCCTGCCCGACCTGTCGGGCATCGCCCCCGCGCGCGGCTTTGCCCGCAACTATCCGACCGGCGCGGCGGTCGGCCATCTGATCGGCTATGTCGGCGCCCCGAATGCCGAGGAATATGAAAAGGCGAAGAACCCGCTCTACATCACGCCGGGGTTCAAGATCGGCAAGGACGGGCTGGAGAAATATTTCGAGGACGTGCTGAAGGGCAAGCCCGGCGCGCGGCGCGTCGAGGTGACGGCGCGCGGCAAGGTCGTCCGCGACCTCAGCACCCAGCCCGACGTGCAGGGCAAGACGGTCCACCTGACGATCGACGCCGACCTGCAGGAATATGTCGCGCGGCGGATGGGGCGCGAATCGGGGGCGGCGATCGTCATCGACTGCCTGAACGGCGACATCCTCTCCTTCGTATCGATGCCCAGCTTCGACCCGAACAGCTTTTCGGACGGGATCAGCAATTCGGAATATGCCTGGCTGCGCGCCGACGACCACCAGCCGCTGATCAACAAGGCGACGCGCGGCCTCTATCCGCCGGGATCGACGCTGAAGCCGATGGCGGCGATCGCGGCGATGGAACATGGCGTCGACCCGGGCGAGAAGCACACGTGCATCGGCGGCTATCGGCTCGGCAGCCGCTTCTTCCGCTGCCTCGGCCGGCACGGCACGATCGACATGCCGACCGCGATCGAAAAGAGCTGCAACAGCTATTTCTACTGGCTCGGCCACCGGCTCGGCTATGACGCGATCGCGCCGACCGCGCGCCTGCTGGGATTGGGCGAGGAATATCAGCTCGCGGGCAGCGCGCAGCGATACGGCACCGTTCCCGACAGCGAATGGAAGATGCGCAAATATCACCGCGAATGGAGCGCGTCGGATTCGCTCAACGCGGTGATCGGCCAGGGCTATGTGCTCGCCAACCCGCTCCAGCTCGCGGTGATGGCGGCGCGCATCGCATCGGGCCGCGCGCTCTATCCGCGCCTGATCAACCGCCAGTTCGAGAACAAGCCGCTGCCCTTTGCCGAAGAGCATCTGGCGGTCGCGCGCGAAGGCATGAACCGCGTCGTCAACGGCCCCGGCACCGCGGTGCGCAGCCGCCTGCCGCTCGACGGCATCGCGATGGCTGGCAAGACCGGCACCGCGCAGGTGCGCGGGCTCGCCTCGGGCGGCAACGGCAAGGGCGGGACGTGGAAATATCGCGACCACGGCCTGTTCGTCTGCTTCGCGCCGGTCGACAATCCGCGCTATGCCGCATCGGTGGTGATCGAGCACGGTATGGGCGGATCGCGCGCCGCGGCGCCGGTGGCGAAGGACATCTTCACCTTCCTCTACGACCGCGAAAAGGCGATGGCGGCGCTCGAAGGCTTCGAGGCCGGCTGGGGCGGCACGATTACCGAGCGCATGAACCGCGACTATGCGGCGTGGAAAGCGGGCGCGTCGAGCGACCCCGAACCGGGAGCGCCGCGATGATCCCGGTTCCGCCAGCGATCCAGCGCATTCCGTGGAAGCTCATCGCCCTGCTGTCCGCGATCACCGGTTTCGGGCTGCTCGTCCTCTATTCGGCGGCAGGCGGCAACGCATCGCCCTGGGCGTTGCAGCAGGGCACCCGCTTCGCCATCTTCCTGACGATGGCGCTGGCCATCGGGCGCATTCCGCTCCGCTTCTTCGAGGATTTCTCTTACCTCGGCTATCTGGGGGTCGCGGTGCTGCTGGTCGCGGTCGAACTGCTCGGCTTCGTCGGCGGCGGCAGCCAGCGCTGGCTCAACCTGGGTTTCATGAACCTTCAGCCGTCCGAGCTGATGAAGGTCGCGATCGTCCTCGCGCTCGCGCGCTTCTATACCCAGTTGCCGCCCGGCGAGACGCGAAGCTGGACCGCGCTGTGGCCCGCGCTGGTGATGATCGGCATCCCCGCCGCGCTGGTGATGCTGCAGCCCGACCTCGGCACCGCGCTCGCCATCTGCGCGAGCGGCGCGATCGTGATGTTCGTCGCCGGCCTGCCGCTCTGGTGGTTCGGCAGCGCCGTGATCGCGGGCGCCGCCGCCCTGCCCATCCTCTTTTCCATGCTGCACGACTATCAGCAGAAACGGGTGCTGATCTTTCTCGACCCCGAAAGCGATCCGCTGGGCGCCGGCTATCACATCAGCCAGTCGAAGATCGCGATCGGGTCGGGCGGGATCAGCGGCAAGGGGTTTCTCAACGGGTCGCAGAGCCATCTCGACTATCTGCCCGAAGGCCATACCGACTTCATCTTCGCGACGATGGCGGAGGAATGGGGGCTGATCGGCGGACTGGCGCTGATGTTCGGTTTCTTCCTGCTGCTGCGCTGGTCGACGCGCGTCGCGATGAATGCGCGCACCCGCTTCGGACAACTGGTCGCGACCGGGCTGACCATGACGATCTTCTTCTACATCGCGATCAACCTGATGATGGTGATGGGCCTCGCGCCGGTCGTCGGCATCCCGCTGCCGCTCTTTTCCTATGGCGGGTCGTCGATGCTGACGATCATGACCTGCGTCGGCATCATCCTGGCGATCGAGAATGACAGCCGCACCGGCGTGCGCCGCTTTCACTGAGATTCCGGCTTGGACCATGATGACATCAGACGGCCCCGTCATTGCGAGCGGCGAAGCCGCGCGGCAATCCAGAGTCGCGTAAACCGCCCTGGATTGCTTCGTTCCGCTCGCAATGACGAAGTGGGCCAATCCAAAGTCATCGGAGTCTAAAGCACGGTCATCCATCGGCAGGGTGCAAGGTCGATGGGTGTCTCGACTTCGCTCGACACGAACGGAATTGGGCGATGGCAAACCGCATGGCGGCGGTGTCAGCAGGCCGCCAGCCCCGCCTTCATATCCTCGATCAGGTCGTGCTCGGCCTCGATCCCCACCGACACGCGCAGCAGGCCCTCGCCGATCCCGGCCACGCGCCGCGCATCGTCGCCCATGTCGGCGTGCGTCATCGTCGCGGGATGGACGATCAGGCTTTCGACGCCGCCGAGCGATTCGGCGAAGGTGAAGACGCGCAGCGCCGCGACCAGCCGCTTCGCCGCCGTGGCGCCGCCCGCCAGATCGAAGCTGAGCATCGCGCCGAACCCCTGCTGCTGGCGCGCCGCGAGTGCATGGTCGGGATGCGTTTCCAGCCCCGGATAATGGACCGCGGAAACCGCCGGATGGTCGCTCAGCATCCGGGCGATCGCCATCGCGTTCGCCTGTTGCTGGCGCATGCGCGGGAACAGCGTGCGCAGGCCGCGCAGCGTCAGCCATGCGTCGAAGGGCGATCCGCCGCATCCGACGATATTCGCCCATTGCGACAGGCTGGCGGCCTGTTCGGCGTCGGCGGCGACGACCGCGCCGCCGATCACGTCCGAATGGCCGTTCAGATATTTGGTGGTCGAGTGGATGACATAGTCGGCGCCGAGCGCGAGCGGCCGCTGGAGCGCCGGCGACAGGAAGGTGTTGTCGACCGCGACCGCCGCCCCCGCCGCCTTCGCCCGCGCCGACAGCGCGGCGATGTCGACGACGCGAAGCAGCGGGTTGCTCGGGGTTTCGATGAGCATCAGCGCGGGCGCGCCCGACAGCGCCGCCGCCACCGCATCCCCGTCGCGCTGGTCGACGAGCCGCAGCGACACTTGCCCGAGTTGCTCGCGCGCCTTGAGGAGGCGCATCGTCCCGCCATAGCAATCGTGCGGAGCGATCACGACGGCGCCGGCGGGCAGCCGCGACACGATCAGGTCGAGCGCCGCCATCCCGCTCGCCGTCAGGATCGCGCCCGCGCCGCCTTCGAGCTTTGCCAGCGCGGTCGCCAGCAGGTCGCGGGTCGGATTGGCGGCGCGGCCGTAATCATAAGCGCGCGGCTGCTCGAACCCCGCGAACTCGTAGGTGCTCGACAGGTAGAGCGGCGGCGCGATCGCTCCGAACGCCACGTCGCTTGCGACGCCGTGCGCGGCCGCGATCGTCTCTGGCCGCAAGCCCTCTGCCCGCTCCGTCATTTCATATCCTTCCGTCTGGCCGCATCGCGATGAAGCGCCTCTATTCCCCGTGCTCCGGCGGGCGCACCCGGTCCAGAAAGGCCGCGGCGCTGTCGATATTCACTACATGGCTGTCGGCCATGCGGCGCAGGTCGGCGTGGAGCGCATCGTCGCGCACCCGCCGCGTCAGGTCGGCGAGCTTGCGCACCACCCACGCCTGACCGCGGTTGAGGAAGGCGAGCCGCTCGACAGGGTCCGCGATCGCCATCGCCTTGCCGTGAAAGGCGCCGCACCGGCGCGACGGCGTGCCGCCGAGCCGCCGGATCTGGCGCGAGAGCATCGCGCACCAGCGGGCTTCGTCGGCGCGAACGACGCGCATCATCGCGGCATGTTCGGGCCCGGTGGCGTCGCCGACGCTCGCCAGTGCGACGCGCGCTCCGGCGCGCTCGGCCTCGAGCAATTCGTTGAGCGCCGCCAGTATCTCGTCGCGCGACGCATAGCCCATATAGACGTCGTCGGCTTCGGCGCCGTAGCAGACGGGCGAGGCGCGTTCGTCGCTCATGCCGCCGCCGCCGCGTGCAGGCCGCGCCGCGCGCGCTCGATCACCCCCGCATCGGCGGTCGCCGAATGGACGGCATAGGCGGAATAGGAAAATTCGGGGCTGTCGGGCACCCGCGCGAGCCGCCCCTGCTCGATATGCGACTGGATGAAACCTTCGCGGAAATAACCGCTGCCGCCCGTCGCGAGGATATAATCGAGCGCGAGCGGCCCATAGTCGATCGACACGACCGCATTGGGCTGGTCGGGAAAGGCGGCCTGATAGCCGGCGGCGAAGTCGGGGCCCCAGTCGATGCGTACATGATCGTCGGCCGCGAGCGGGCGGTCGACCGGCGCGGTGCGGACGAGCACCAGCTTCTCCTCGAACAGCAGTTCGGCAACGACGCCGGGCAGGCGCGGCGCGGCATAGAGCACGGCAATGTCGAGCGACCCGTCCTGCACGCGGTCGAGCAGCCGGTCGGATGCATCGATCGAGGTGCTGACGGCGATGTCGGGGCATTCGCGGCGCATCCAGATCAGCCAATGGCGCAGGAGCGGGCTCCACAGGCTGAGCTCCGCGCCGATCGTCACCACCGTATGCCGTCCGGGCGGCAGCGCCACCGCCTGTTGCGCGCGGTCCCACACCTGAACCATCGTCGTCGCGAAGCGCAGGAACTGCTCGCCCGCCGGGGTCAGGCGCGCGCCCGCCTTGTTGCGGACGAACAAGGGCCGGCCAAGCTGCGCTTCCAGCCCCCGGATCCGCGCGCTGACGGCTGTTTGCGTCAGGCCGAGATCGGCGGCCGCACCGACGAAGCTGCCGGTTTTCACGATTTCCAGAAAGGTGCGGGCGACGCCGACATCCATCAACAATTTTTCTTTCAATCGCAAATCGCATCTATTTATCTGCTGCTTTCTATAAGACGGGCGATGGCGTGACAAGACGCCGCCGCAGCGAATCCGCTCTTCGTCAATCTCGCCCCGTCAAAAAGGAACGGCGCGCGCAACCATGGCCCTGCCCCGTCGTTTCGCTCTCGCGGGCGGGCCGACGATGGAGGCCGATGTGACCGACAGGACCGATACCGACGCCACCTATATTCTCGCCGCGACCCATATTCTCGCCGCGACGATGTGACGCGCGATGGGCGCATCACCACATCCCGAAATGGAGGTTCGCAAGACGGAACTGGCGGCGGCTCTCGCCGGCAGCGATCTCCGCATCGCGACCGCGGAAAGCTGTACCGGCGGCCAGCTCGCCGCGCTGCTGGCGAGCGATCCCGGCCTGGGCCCGCATCTCGATCGCGGCTTCGTCGTCTATTCGGCGCAGTCCAAGACCGAGATGCTGGGGATTTCGCCCGCCGACGTCGCCCGCTGCGAAGCCGTCAATGCCGAGGTTGCCGAAGGACTGGCGACCGGCGCGCTCGAACGCAGCGGCGCCGACATCGCGATCGCGGTGACCGGCTTTTGCGGACCGCAGCAGAAGGATGAGGAAGTGGGTCTCGTCTATCTCGCCTGCGCGAGCAGCCGGACCGGGCTGGCGCAACAGACGTGCCATTTCGGCGACCTCGGGCGCGAACGCGTGCTGGACCATGCGGTGATGGCGGCGCTGGCGCTGGTGACAAGCGCGGCGCGCGCCTGCCGGACCGAAGCCGCGCTGCCGCGATAATGAGGCGCAGCCTCGAAGGGAGACGGCATGCTGCAATTTCTGGGACGCCTGCTGGCCGGCGATCGCGCCCACCCGCCGCTGGTCCGGTATCTGAGCAAGGCGGAGGCCGAGCCCGAATGGCGCGAGGGGCGGCTCATGGCGCTCGACCCGCAGGGCGCCGCGTTCGAAACGCGGATCGACGGACGGCCCGTCGCCGAATGCCTCCCCTGGGGTTCGATTGCCGCAATCAACGTTCCGTTCTCCGCGCCGCGTCACGACGAGACCGTGCAAGACACGCGTCGCCCCGATAATCCGACGAGACGTGGGGATCGGCGCAACCTTGTGTCCGATCCGCCGTTGCCTCCGTGGAAGAGGAACGACACATGATACGGACATCTGTCAAAATGATCGGAGCTCTCGCCGTGGGAGCGCTTTTCTGGTTCGCCCGGCGGCCCAAGGCGGCCGAACCCGTCAAGAGCGACGAGCATTCGGCCGCCTTCTGCGACAACGAGACCGACCCCGAGAATTTCGACCAGACCCGCTCCGCCGGTCCCGAGGGCATGCGCGATAAGACGCGCCGCGATTGGAACAAGGTCGATCAGGCGGTCGACGAATCCTTTCCGGCGAGCGACTCGCCCGCTTACTGACCGGCTGCCTTTCGCCCGCGCTCCGGCAGCGATCACTCGGCGCCGGTGTGCGCATGCGGCGCGGCGACCGCTTTCGATTCGGGCGATTCGCGCTGGCGCAGGAAGATCGAGAGCACGACGAGGACGGCGGTCGACAGGAACTCGCTCTGCCAGTTCTGGAAGGATTCGAACCAGAGCTGCGGGTCGCCGAGATAGGCGATCGTCGACAGCGCGGCCTCTCCATGCTCCGCCGCCTCCTGCGCCGCGGCCTTCGCGCTCTGGGTCCAGTGCATGAGGAAGGACAGCAGGAAGAGGATGAAGAGGACGATCCCGAGCGACCGCGCATAGAGCGCGCGCGCCAGCCGGCCCTTGCGCAGGATCGCGGGGGCGCCCGGCTTCATCGCCTGCACGGCCAGATCGGCATCGCGCGGCGGGCTGTCGGGGTCCTTCGATTCCGCGGAGCCGCGCTGGATCAATATGGCGGTCAGCACGACATAGGCCGACATCTGGAGGAACTCGCTCTCCCAATTCTCGAAGACCGACGAGAGGAATTCGGGACTGACCGTATAGTGCAGGAGCGACGGCGCGACCGCGCCATGGCGGACGGCATCCTCGATCGCGACGTGCCAGCCGGCAAGCCACTGGCCGACGATGCTCCCGGCGAACAGCAGCAGCAGGACGAGGGTCAGGCTATTGTCTTTCAGCAGACGCATCTTCGCTCTCCACGTCCGTTCGCTTCATCGCTCGTCGCGCGATCAATAGCGCTGCAACAGGCGCTCGACCGAGGGAACCGCGGTGCGGTTCCTGCTGTCGCCAGCCTCTATGTCCTTTTCCAGCGCGCGCCGGATCTCCTCGATCTGCGCGTCGGTCAGATGTTCGATCCCGACGAACTGCTCGCGCGCTTTTTCGAGCGATCGCAATATCTCGTCGAGTTTGGCCTGCATCGCGGCGCCGTCGCGGTTCTGGCTGTTCTGGATCAGGAAGACGGCAAGGAAAGTCAGTACCGTCGTCGCGGTGTTGACGATCAGTTGCCAGGTGTCCGAATAGTGGAGCACGGGGCCGCTTGCGGCCCAGATCACGACCAGCGCCATGGCGGTCATGAACGTCTGCGGCTGCCCCATGATATGGGCGCATCGCGAGGCGATCTTCGTGAATACCGCATCGACCGACATTGTCTGCTCTCCGTTGCCAAGCCGCCCCCGCCTTCAACGCCCATGCGCGTCGCAGGTTGCGGGTACGGCCGAGGCCCGGAGTCAGAAGGGAAAGAAGAACCGGATCGAGGCGATCGCGACCACGAAGGTGATGAGGTTGAGCGGCAGGCCGATGCGCACGAAATCGAGATAGCGATAGCCGCCCATCTGATAGACGATGACGTTGGTCTGATAGCCGAAGGGCGTCGCGAAGGCGGCGCTCGCGGCCATCATCACGGCGACGAGGAACGGCCGCGGGCTGACCGAAAGGCTTTCGGCGAGCGCAACGGACACCGGCGTCACGAGCACCGCCACCGTCGCGTTGGACAGCAGTTCGGTGAGCACCATCGTCACCAGATAGAGGATGATCAACGCCGCCAGCGGACTCAGTCCGTGGACGCCCGAGATCAGCCGCTCGGAGGCCGCGGCGGCGAGCCCGCTCTTCTCCATCGCGATCCCGATCACCACCATGCCGGCGATCAGAATCAATATCTCGGGCTTCAGGCCGCTATAGGCCTCGTCGGCGCTGATCACGCGCAGCAGGATCAGCAGCACCGCGCCCGCGAACGCCGTCGCCGCGATCGGCGCGACACCGGCGGTCGCCAGCGCCACCGCCGCCACGAAGATCGCGAGCGAGATCGCCGCCTTGAGCGGGCGGAACGGGCGCTCCTGCGCGAACAGCGAGGCGTCGCCGACCTGGGCGTTGGCGATATGCGCCTGGTCGATTTCGGGCGCGTCGCCCGCGCGCTCGTCCGCCTCGTGCTTGCCGCCGAGCAGCCGGCCGCTGAACAGGAAGAGGTAGAGGCCGCCGATCAGCGCCATCGGCAGGCCGACGGGCGTGATCTCGAAGATGCCGAAGCGTGCCTGCCCGGCCAGGCTTGCCATGTCGTCGACCAGCAGGTTGGTCGACGTCCCGATCAACGTGCAGCAGCCCGTCAGGATGGTGATGTACGACAGCGGGATCAGGAAGCGCTTGGGCGACAGGCGCAGCGTCGTCGCGACGTCGCGGATGACCGGCGCGCCGAGCACGACGATCGGGGTCGAATTGAGGAAGCAGGACACGCTGCCGATCATCGACAGCAACAGCCACAGCCCCGTCGCCCCCATCCGCCGGCACAGCGCGACGGCTCCCGCGATCGCCCGGTCGAGCAGCCCCGAAAGTTCGAGCGCGTAGGCGATGACGAACAGCGATGCGAGCGCGATGATCGCCGGGCTTGCAAAGGCCCCCTGCACGTCGACCGGCCGCACGACGCCGGTCATCAGCAGGACGGCCGCGCCGGTCAGGGCCACCACGTCGGCGCGCACCTTGTCCCAGATGAGGGCCGCAACCACCGCCGCGAGGACGAGCAGGGTCAGAACTTGGTCCACCGACATCGCCCCTGCGTCAATCGCCAGCGCCCCCCTGTCAATCGCTTCGTGAAAAAATATCCATTTGGGTCTGGAGGATGGGCGAGGATTTGCTATCCAAGTCCGATGCAGGAACCCAGCGTCAGAACGAGCCGGCTCGCCATCGCCGCCGGGTTCGCCGCCATCATCGCGATCGGCGGCAGCGGATTCTTCCTCGGCCGGGTCACCGCACCGGCCCCCAAGGCGCCGGCACCGGTCGCGCCCGCCCCCACGCCGGCGCCGAAGCCGGTCGTGAAGACGCTCGAACGCGGCGACCTGCTCGCGCTGGCGCAGCAGGCGGCGGACGCCTTCGCCTCCGGCCAGTCGGCTCCGAAGGCGGTCACCGACGCCGCCGGCCGCGCCTTCGACCTCACCCTGCCCTTCGGCTGCGGCGGTCCGGCCGATGCCGACAGCGGCCTGCCGATGCGCTGGAGCTACGACGAGGGCGAACAGATATTGCGCATCTCGGTCCGGTCCGAGACGTGGAAGGGCGGCGACTGGGGATCGTCCGGCCCGGCGGATGCCGAGGTTGCCGAAGGATTCTGGATCAGCCGTCCGTGGATGAGCAGCCCGGACTGCCCGCTACGCGGCGATCGGGCGATGGCGCGCGGCGTCGAGCCCGTGACGCTGCCCGGCCAGACGCTCGCCATCGCTCAGTTCGCGGGCAACGAAGCGGACCGCGACCTTCACCGCGGCGGCCGGCCCTACGAGATCGTCCAGCGCGTGCCGAAGGAGCGTTTCGACGGTTCGCGCGGGTTCCGGCTGCTGGTGTCGGGGCGCATCGCGAACCCCGGCGCTTCCGCGCCGATCCGGTGCGTACAGCCTGCCGGGACCGAACAGCGCCCGATCTGCGCGATCGACGTCCGCATCGAATCGGTCCGCATCGCCAATCCGGTTAGCGGCGAAACGCTGGCGACCTGGTCGACCGGCCGCGTCGGCCAATAGGGCGACTGCCCGCGATGCCCGCGTGACCGGGCGCATTCGCCCAAAGCATCGTGCGTTGAATCCGATCTGCCCCCTTCGAGAGGTTTCGATTCAGAACGCCGAGTGTCGAATATTCCCGTTCGTGTCGAGCGGGGGGAAGTGACTCAGATTATGGCCTTCGGGGATTCGGGTTTCGGCACTGTTTCTCCCTTTCGTCACCCTGAACTTGTTTCAGGGTCCATGGTCTGCCCTCGAATGAAAGGCGGCGCAAAAGGGAAGGTCCGGCCATGGATGCTGAAACAAGTTCAGCATGACGAACGGATGAGGCAGCGCGCCGAACGCCGAATCCCCACAGACCGTTGAGCGTCGTGCGTTGCATCTGCATCATTCTTTCTGCCGTTCGTGCTGAGCTTGTCGAAGCACCGCCCTTCTTCTGCGTCCTCGAAAGAAAGGAGGTCGTGTCCGTCAAGATGGTGTAAATTCGGCGTTGGCCACGGGTCATCGTCAGGCGGCCTTTGCTGTGATGTGCAAAGGCTGGATTTCCTCCTCGATC